>JAUVQE010000039.1 GCA_030598325.1 Nitrospirota bacterium
AATCAAAGAATCACAACACTCCCGCAGTAGCTCTGGCAAAAAGATGGAAAAAACCGATCGTCGCGACATCCGACTGTCACATTCTAAAATATCTAGACCTCGGATACGCGCTGATAGACGCGAAAAAAGACATCCCTTCAATCTTCAAAGCAATCAAACAAAACCGAATCAAAAACCACACCCGCACAATCTCCTACTTCACAATCTTCAAGGTCCTATTCAAAATGATATTCCAAAAAAAATACAATTTGCTATCATAAACATATGAACACCTTCATTCGCAAAATTCGAAATCAGGCAAAGAAGTCTAATAAACATATTGTTTTCCCCGAAGGCGAAGAAAAAAGAATCCTGCAGGCAACCGAAGAAATTCTAGAAGAAAAAATCGCGAAACTCACTCTCATCGGAAATCCAAAAACAATCAAAGCAAAAGGAAAAAAACTCAAACTCAAAATCGACTGGAAAAAAGTACACATTGAAAACCCAAAAACCTCGAAACTCAAAGAAAAATTCGCGAAAGAACTACACAAATTACGAAAATCAAAAGGCCTCACGCTCCCCCAAGCCAAAGAACTTCTAAAAGACATAAATTATTTCGGAACAATGATGGTGCAACTCGACCACGCGGACGGAATGGTTACAGGAACCACATATTCCACCGCGGATTCGATCCGACCGGCTCTCCAAATCATAAAAACCCGGGAAAAATTCCACAAAGTTTCGGGAGTTTTCTTCATGATCCTGGAAAAACGACTGCTTTTATTCGCGGACGCGGCGATTACAGTCGAACCGGACGCGCACACACTCGTAAACATAGCAATAGACTCAGCGGAAACGGCAAAAAAATTCGGAATAAAGCCACGTATAGCCCTCCTTTCTTTTTCCACGAAAGGCTCAGCCACACATCCGAAACTCGACAAAATACACGAAGCGTTAAAAATGATAAAATACAAAAGACCGAAACTCATAGTCGATGGAGAATTACAGGTGGATGCGGCACTGGTTCCCGAAGTCGCAAAGAAAAAATGCCCGAAATCCCCAATAAAAGGCGACGCGAACGTACTCATTTTCCCTGATCTGGAGTCAGCAAACATCGCGTACAAACTGGTGGAGCGCCTCGCAAAAGCCCGCGCGATCGGCCCCCTGCTCCAGGGACTAAAAAAACCGGTAAACGATCTATCCAGAGGATGCGATTATAAAGATATAGTAAATGTAACGGCATTCACCGTCTGCGAATGTAAATAACCCTCACTCCTATGAATAAAGCAAACAACCTAAACGTTCCTGCATACCAAAGAAAAAGATCACTGGCCGCAAAAGCCAGAAAAACAACAACCCGTGCCAAAACAAGAAAACCCACAAGAACAACCAGAAAAAGACCGACAACAAGCACTCAGGGACCCCGCGAAATGAGAATTTGCGGACACTGCGATGGATTTTACGACAAAATCGACGTAGCGGTAATCAAATTAACAAGCCCGTTGAGAGTCGGAGACATAATAATTTTCGAAAAAAATGAAGGGCTCTTCGAACAGGAAATAGTGTCCATGCAAATAAACAGACAGGATGTGACTATCGCTCACGCGGGAGACGACATAGGACTAAAGATAATAATGAAGCCAAAAGTCGGAACATCAGTCTATAAAGTAATTTAATATGAAAATATTAGTTGTAAATGCAGGCTCATCCTCAATAAAATCCAAGCTTTTTGAGAAAAAGAAAGATTTTGAACCAATCGCAAGATTCCACATAGATGGAATTGGGCTTTCGCGCTGTAAATTAATCTTTAAATCTGAAAATAAAAATATCGGACTACACCAAAAAGTCAAAAACCACGAAGAAGGAATAAAATTACTCTTAAAAACACTCACAAATACCAAAACTATCGAAAATTTAAAAGAAATAGAAGCGGTGGGACACAGAGTGGTACATGGCGGAGAAAAATACAGCGAACCCACAAAAATCGACGCACAGGTAATCAAAACCATCGATAAACTTTCCTCACTCGCCCCTCTCCACAATCCGGCGAACCTCCAGGCGATAAAGGCCTGCAAAAAATTACTGCCACGCATACCACAAATCGCGGTCTTCGACACGGCATTCCACCAAACCATGCCGGAAAAAGCCTATCTCTACGGACTTCCATATGAATATTACAAAAAACACGACATAAGAAGATACGGTTTCCACGGAACAAGCCACCAATTCGTCACAGAAAAAGCCATAAAACTTCTCAAGAAGAAAAAGCTCAAAATCATCTCATGCCATATAGGCAACGGATCCTCAATAACCGCGTCAATAAACGGCAAATCAATAGACACCAGCATGGGATTCACACCACTTGAAGGAATAATAATGGGAACCAGATCCGGCTCAATCGACCCGGCAATAGTTCTCCACCTCCAGAAAAAATTAAAAATGAAACCGGCAGACATAGACGAACTGCTAAATCATGAATCCGGATTAAAAGGATTATCGCAAATCAGCTCGGACATGCGCAATATTTACGCAAAATACCTCACAAAAGATCCGCAAGCAATCCTCACAATCGAAACACTCTCCTACCAGATCGCAAAATATATAGGCGCATACGCGGCCGCCCTAAACGGCCTGGACGCTCTGATCTTCACAGGCGGACTGGGCGAAAAAGCCTTCTACGTAAGAGAAAAAGCTTGTGACTACCTCACGCACCTCGGAGTAAAACTCAACACCAAAAGAAATGAAAACTGCGAAGAGCTAATTTCAGACGGAAAAAGCCGTACCAAAGTATTCGTTTTCCATACAAACGAAGAAAAACAAATCGCGAAGGCGACCTACAAATCTACAAAATAATTCTACAAATCCACTTCCAAAACCGCAGTCGGAGTCAAAACATAAAGCTTCCTCGAATCCGCATCCACATAAATATCCCTCAATTCACCCATTCCATCTATCAAATACTGAGATGAATATTCCAGATTTCCGGTTTGTGAATTTTTCAAGAAAACCAACACACGCCCATCCTGAGAATCAAGAATATAAACTTCATCAAGCTTTTCGTTGGTATAAATCACCGAAGGATTTTTGAAAGCGTTAAACGGAGCGTTGTTTATATAAAATTCAGCCTTCGTTCCTCCGTAAAACTTATAAACATCACCGCTATTATTAAGAACATACACATTCGAATCAATAGTGAAATCCTGAGCATTTGAAATATCCGTATCATCATCAACAAAATATTCCTCGGCGCTTCCAAATTTATCGCGAGTGCCCTTATAAGTATATTTCCAAATCTGACTATCCGTGGCATCAAGCAAATAGATCCTGTTGCTCCAATCCTCAATCGCGACGGCTCTGTGAAAAGCGCCATCATCCGTATCCATAAACGACATAGTTCCGTCTTTGTATTCGATCAAACTTCCGGATTTTGTTAAAAATACAACCGATCCCCTGTCATCAAAACCGGTAGCGTCAATCACAATCTCATCGTCATCTATGGTCAAAGGATCCTGAAGCTGATCCAGAACAACTTCGTAAAGCGCGTTATATTCAAAAACAAACACCCTATCACCGACTTCAGCAAATCCAAGAGCATTCACATCGGACCTTTTTGTACTCAAATCCACCAAAACCTTTGGAGTTTCAAGCCTTATGACATTATCAAGAGTGTCACGAAGTTCATCAATCTGAGTTAATTTCAACTTCGCTTTATCCCTATAATAACCGGAATTATAAACAGTCATGGCATCCTCATAAGCGTCATCCAAATATTGTTTCGCGGTCTCTTTATCATATTCCCCTTTCGTTTCGGCCTCCATAATCTTCTCCTGCACACTGTTAAGAACTTCATCCAGCTTCCTTATTTCCTCTCTGGCAGCCATATTTCCCTTCGCAATCCAAATTCCAACGGTCAAAACCAATATCACAACAACAAGAAGGACAAAAATCTTATTTTTACCAAACCCTCCGCTAAAAATACTTCCAAAAAATTTCGAAACTCCACTTTTTATACCGCCCCAAATCTTACTTTCACCGGTTCCCGAATAAACGCCCGCCCCCCTACCACTTCCGCGTTTCTTAAGCGCGGTAAAAAACCGGCCTGTAAGACTTTCTTTCTCGGCAGAAATGTCCCCATCCGAAGATTTAAGCATGCTTTGAGTCGCGGTATCACCCTCAACTCCGAAGGCCCCTGCTTCAGCTCCTACCTCAACTTCATCAAACATAATTCCAATCATCCCTATCCTCCCAAGCATTTCAGTTGAAATAACATCTTTAATATCAGCCAATGTTTCAATCACACCTGTTTTTGAAATACACTTGGCAAAATCCGTCTTACTAATATAGCGAAGCAATCTGGTTGATGAAAAAAGAACAAAATCCCCCGCCTCTATATTCCCGCTGGCTATATTCGTAAACACATCTCCCTCCGGATTCTCTTCACTCAACCCCTCGCTAAGAATACTTACGTACCTTTTCCGAATCAGATACGCCTCCGCGTCACCGGTCTGAGACAACAACAAAGTCCCATTAACCACAGCCGTAATTACAATATTCAAATTCCCTATATAACCGGAAGTTTTCTGGGCTTTAAATTGGGCAAGAATACCATTCACAGCCTTCAAAGCGACCTCAAAGCGCTCATAAGAATCCACCCCGACATTCTCAAAAAACACCTTCTGCATCGTTTCAAAAATAGCGCTCCCGATCTCCTCCGCATCAACAGGATTATTCTGAACCTCCAGATTAATAAATATCTGCCCGCTTTTGTCCCCATGCTCCTGGAAAAGATCATAATAATAAGTCTCCAAAAAGCTATTATCATCGCTCCCAGCAAACAAAAACTCATAACTTGCCTTCAACGCCATACATTTTTTAATTTAATTTACTTGAAATATACTAGAGTAGGTATTGACTTGCAAGCGAACTTCCCTATAGAATCAGCTCTGCTAAAAGTAATCAAGAACACATGCTGGGAAAATTAAAAAAACGCAAAAGACTAAAAACCCACGGTTTTCGCAAAACAAGCGATTCCATATTAAAAAAGAGAAGATCAAAAGGACGTAAAAAACTGGCACCAACTGTACATTCAAAATCTTAAATGTTAGAGAAAAAATACAGAATAGAACGGAATAAAGTCCAATACATTCTCAAAAAAGGAGAAGATAGCATTTCAAAACTCTTTATAATTCGATATATTAAAAATAATGAAAATTACAATCGGTACTGCACGGTAGTAAGTAAAAAAATCGACCCGAAAGCAGTAGGGCGCAACAGATTAAGAAGGCAGATTTATGAGGCAATCAGAGGATGTGAAGGCTCGCAGAGTCAGCTCCCGGGCACCCGCAGGGTCGGGACAGGCTCGCAGAGTCAGCTCCCGGGCACCCGCAGGGTCGGGACAGCAGAACGAAGCATCTACTCTCACCTCGACAGCGTACTAATTCCCAAAAAAAGCATTCTAAAAGCAAAATTCGAAGACATAGAAGCGGATATCAAAAGTATTATCACCACTCATGAACAAATTTAATAAAATTATAAAAAACGTACTGATATTCCTGGTTGTCTTTCTGGCAATCAATTATTTAATGAGCAGTTGCCAGAATAAAGAGGAGGAATTATTGCTGAACAGCGGAAATGTGCTGTTTACGACTACGGATACGGAATATTCCCGCACACAAAAAGTAACCGTTAAAATCAATAACAATACTGATCAGGAAATAGTTATCCCGAATGAATGTCCCGGAGAACCTTTCAACGTATATAAATATGAAAAGAACGATTGGGTACAAAAAACCGCGGAACCGGAACTAAACTGTGAAAACGCCGGCGATATAATCGTAAAACCCGAAAAAGAAGTAAAAATCGTATATGAGAATTGGAATCACGCCTTATTTTCCGAAATGGGAAGATTCCGAATAGAATTTGAAACCGAAATAAACGGAGAACCACAAACCCTCACAACAAACGAATTCATAATTGTAAAAGAAGGGATTTTAAAACAAATCGGATATGGAATATTTTACAGGCCTATCTATAACGCGCTGATTTTCCTCACATCTATAATGCCGAGACACGACCTGGGCCTCGCGATAATTCTGCTGACCCTGATAATCAGGACAATTCTTCTGATCCCTTCGCAAAAAGCGATGAAATCGCAGAAAAAAATGCAGGAAATCCAACCACGCCTGGAAGAAATCAAGAAAAAATACAAAGGCGATCAGCAAAAAATAGCGATGGAAACCATGTCGATCTGGAAAGAGGCAAAAGTAAATCCAATGGGATCCTGCCTGCCTATATTAATGCAATTTCCTTTCCTAATCGCGCTTTTCTACGTCATAAAAGGAGGGCTGAACCCGGACAACACATACCTTCTTTACGCACAATATTCCTCATTCACTCTCCACGACATAAGCGTAAATTTCTTTGGAATACTGGATCTCACCAAAGCAAATCTATACGTCCTCCCACTAGTCGTCGGAGGATTGCAGTTCTGGCAAATGAAACTATCCATGGCTAAAAAAGCCGCAAAAAAGAGCAAAGACAAAGACGGAAAAAAGCCAAAAAAGAACGAAATGGCTATGGCAACAAACACAATGACATATATTATGCCAATAATGATAGCGGTTTTCACCGCGTCCCTGCCCGCGGGTGTGGGACTTTACTGGGGAACTTCAACCGCGTACGGTATAGTGCAACAACTGTTTGTAAATAAAGGCGGACCATCATCACCCGAAACAAAAGTACGAGTGATAAAGCCTAAAAACGAATAACAACTTAATCCTATATAAAATGGACTTAGAAGAATTATTAAAAGAAACGCTGGAAGAACTACTGAACAAACTTGAGGTGGATTATACAAAAATAGAGATCACTGAAGAAGAAAAAGGATCCTTTGACCTCAACATCAAAAGCGAAAATCCAAGCCTACTCATCGGATATCACGGAGAAACTATTCAGGCACTACAGCACATTTTAAAGACTCTTGTCTGGAAAAAAGCACAGAATGAACAATTCAACATCATGGTGGATGTTGACGATTACAGAAAAAGACAGGAAGAAAACATCATGAATCTGGCGGAAAGAAAAATCGACACAGTCAGAAAAACCGGAAGACAGCAAAAACTACCGCCAATGTCTCCGTATCTAAGAAGAAAAGTCCACATGTTATGTATGAGCCCCGGATACGACGATGTCGAAACCTTTTCGGAAGACGAAGGAGACCACCGTTATATAATTATAAAATTAAAAAATTAACCCGAGTAACATGAAACTCTCAACAAAATTGTTACTCATTCCTACTCTCATAATGTCTTTTCTCACACTCGCGCTTCCAGCCAATGCTTTTTCCGATGTGGAAGCGGGCTGTCCTTACTATGTCGCGATCTCACATCTGGAAAAACACGGAATAGTCGATGGCTACAATGACGGAACATTCAAACCATACGAAGATATAAATAGGGCTGAAGCATTAAAAATGCTTACAACAGCCAGTGGATTATTTTCGGCAAAAGAAATGGAAAGCCTGGACAAAGAAACAGCGCGCCCATTCACCGACACACCAATTTCAGCATGGTATACAACATATCTGAAATCGGCAAAAGACGCGGGCGTAATCAACGGCTATGACGATGGAAGCTTTAAGCCGGAACAAACAATAACGCTCGTAGAAACGCTAAAAATCCTGCTGGAATCGTATAATGACATAGAATATCCGGAAATAGCGGATTATCTTTTCAATGACACCCCCGACTACGAATGGTTCATTGCTTACACAACATACGCGGCATCAAAAGGCATGATAAACGTCTACAACACAAACACAATAAGCCCGGATCAGGAAATGACCCGCGGCTACCTCGCGGAAATCGTTTACAGAAAAATAATGTCCGACGATTACAACTTCGGTAAAGCGACATTCTACGGAGCCGCGCTCGATGGAAACTACACCGCATCCGGAGAAATTTTCGACATGTACGCAATGACGGCAGCCCACAAAACACTACCTTTCGGCACAGTCGTAAACGTAACAAATCTCGCAAACGACAAAAAAGTTGAAGTAAGAATAACAGACAGAGGCCCATACGGTCCGGGAAGAGTAATAGACCTTTCTTCCGGCGCTTTTGAAAAAGTAGCGTCACTCGGAACAGGCGTAATAAACGCACAACTTGAAATTGTTTCAACACCATGAATCCAAAACCAATAAAAAGGAGGCGTTCACCCAAAATGCCAAAAGAAACACTGCACGCGGAAGCAAAAGGCGCGGTAAAAGCATTGATAATCACATTGAGTCTAATGATCGCCGCTTTGGGAGCAGGATTCTTATTAACAACCAATGAAAGTGCCCAAAAAGGATACGTCCTCCAACAGCAAAAACTCAAAAACGAATACCTAAAAAGTGAAAACACCACTCTAATAACAAAAATCACGCAAGCCACAGCATTTTCAAAAATAGAAGACAGCGAAAAAGTCGACAGCATGGAAGAAGAAAAAGAGAAAAATTACGTGACACCGGAGGATAATTCTGTATATTAATTTCAGCATAATTGACATCAAGGGGCCATCGTCTAGTGGTTAGGACACCAGGTTTTCATCCTGGCAACGGGGGTTCGATTCCCCCTGGCCCTACCATGATCTGTACCCCAAAAAGTGGACACGGGTACATAGTTTTCTTTTGTTAGAATAAATATCAATTAACAAAAGAATATGAGAACAATTTTTTCAAGCGATCAGATCGCTAAGCTGGAACAAAATC
>JAUVQE010000037.1 GCA_030598325.1 Nitrospirota bacterium
CCCTGGCCGCGCGGGGTTGGCGCGACGGTTTCGCTCTTCCGGCGTGAACAACACACCCGGGCAAACCACGATCCGACCCCGGAGCCGGACCCGAAGCCGAAGCCGAAGCCGAAGCCGGAGCCGGAGCCGGAGCCGGAGCCGGAGCCGCCGCGGGAGCAGGAACAGGCGCTTTAGCAGGAGCCGTCGCGCTATCCGCCACGCCATTTGCCGCGCTACCCGCCACGCCATCCGCCGCGCTACCCGCCACGCCATCCGCCGCGCTACCCGCCGCAGGCACGGTAACTTTTACTACCGGAGTAGTTTTGGTGATTTTTGCCTGTTGTTTAACTGCATTTTGGTCCACGTTATTTTTGGAAGTAAGCGTTTATTTGTACGGTAAATTTAATAAATTTCGATTCATCCTCGTCATCACTGAAATTAAGTCGAATTGACTGAATATCCATAAGCCTTATTTGATCATCCAAAGATCCTGAATTTTCGATTTGATGCAGGAATTTTGTGAAATTATCCGCAGAACTTTCAATACTCATGCGAAGTGGAAGTACTGAATAATTCTCCAACTCTTCCGCCGGTTGATATTCAATGCTGGAAATTTCAAAAGGATTATTTTTCTTGGATAATTCTTCTTCAAACAGATCAAGCTGTCTGGTCAAAGCGGTATAATCGTCAGTAGAAGGGAAAATAAACTCAAGTTTTTCATCAATTTCTTTGCTCAAACTGTCAAAACCGTTTTTTTTCTGCTCATATGTTGATTTTTCATCAGTAACACTATCTCTAAGTATCGAAGTTAACTCCTTGTTTTTGGAGACAGCCTCCCTAAAAAGGCTATATTCCTGCCATTTTTGATAAGAGAAAAACCCCATGCTTAAAAGAATAATCAGGCAAAGCACAGCGTATGCCTTTGTATAAAGCTTTTGTCTCCTTTTTATTAATGTGTACGAAATATTTACCATATTAGACCAAGGTTTAATTTTACAGATGCCGTATAGCCCGATTCCAAAGAACCGGATTTTGAAAACGAATGCATTTCCGCATTCTCAAACAAATCAGAATTATTCAATTCATCAATCAAATTCACAATCATTGTAAAGTTTGTGGTATCAAACCGCTTCGTTTCTCCCACAATCGAAATACTTGGACCGCTACTGTCAAAGTCATAGCTCGTATACTGAATTCCACCCAATTCATCGAAATAATTTTCACTATGATATGAATCGACCGCAACAGTTCTCAAATAAATTTCATTAATAATATCCGACCATCTTATTCGACTTTCCTTCACCGTTTGAATCGTACTCAAATTATTCACAACTATGGAATTCATATTCTTGATAAAATTATAAAGATCCTCTTCGGTAAAAGCATCGAAATCTGTCTGAATAACCAGATTTCGTAATGAAGTATTTCCAATCAAATTCGTTGTATGAATATTATTTTTATAATCCCTCTGCGCCTGCGGATCAGTACTGTCCGCAAGTTCACCGGCCCTTTCGGTTAAAACCGTCTTTAATTGGTCTTCAAATAATTTTTGTAATGAGGCGTCGTCATTAAGTTCCTTACTAAAAAGATGAACAGCAAAATCCTTCACAATAATATCCTTCAGATTATCAAAAGAATCTCGAAGATTGTCAGTCAAATACGCCATGATTTCTGCAGACTCTTTTATGTCGGAATTTTTGGAAGTCTGGCTACGGCTGATTTCATAATTTTTCATATAAGAATCCCCATAGAAACTGAATTCATCAAGATACGCTTTTATTTGTAAATATCGGTAAAGATTAAGGCTTGTTTGTAATTTTGTAATTTCGGAATTGCTCGAAACAAGCTCTTTGGAAATATTTGGAATATTGAATGTAGAACTTGCAAAATCCAACTTATCGGAAAGCTGGGAAGTGAAAAATAAAAAAGAAATTACGCTCACAACAACCAGAATGCCGAAAAAAGTCTTGAGTAGAAGCAAAAGAACACTTTTGTGAGGAACAAGGTCCTTAACCAGAGAAAGATCGACTTCGGGAGCCGCTTCAAGGATCTTTTCTTCCCCTTTGGAAGTTTCCGTAGAAACGATACTCTTAATAAGATCAGCTCCTTCGGTTTTTTGAGCTTTCTTTTTTGAATCCAACGGATTTTCGGGCATTTGTTTTTTTCCTGCCGTATTTGCACTTTGTGCCATGCTGTGTTTTTATTTTTATTTTCCTCATATTTTAGCAGATTTTCGGCTTTTGGTAAAGGGGGAAAGAGGGTCGCGACAACAAAAAGGGCCTCAGCAATTCAGCCAAGGCCCTTCATAAAACAATCATAAACTCTACTGCAATTCAACAGTAGCGCCGGTTTCTTCAATCTTTTTCTTAAGCTCTTCAGCTTCAGCGGCATCAACACCTTCTTTTATTGGTTTTGGTGCGGCATCAACCAAATCTTTCGCTTCTTTTAATCCAAGACCGGTGATTTCACGTACAGCCTTGATTACAGCGATTTTTTGACCTCCGGCAGAAACCAAAACTACGTTTTTCTTGCCGTCATCAGCATCTTCTTCGTCTCCACCTCCGGCAGCAGCTCCACCACCACCAGCCATAACAGGAGCAGCAGCAGTTACACCAAATTTTTCTTCAAGCGCTTTTACAAGATTTGCGAGGTCCATAACCGGTAATTTTTCCACCAAATCCATAATTTTTTGAGCATCTTTACTAAGCTCAACAGGAGGAGCTTCCTTTTTTGGAGCTTCTTTTGGAGCTTCAGCCTTAGGTTCTTCTTTTTTAGGCTCCTCTTTTGGGGCCTCAACCTTAGGTTCCTCTTTCGGAGCCTCTTCTTTCGGAGTTTCCTCCGCTTTTTCAGCTTCTTCTTTCGGAGCCTCTTCTTTTGGAGTTTCCTCCACTTTTTCAGCTTCCTCTTTCGGAGCTTCTTCTTCCTTTTTATCAGCTTCGTCAGCCATAATTATAAGGGTTAATTATTAATAAATTATTAAGCTTGTTTTTTTGCGATTGCATCGAGCGCCCGAACAAATCCGGCAATAGTATTATTAAGCACTCCGTGAAATCCGCTAATTGGCGATTTAATAAGGTAAATAAATTTACCAATAAGTTCATCTTTACTGGGAATAAGAGCAAGTTCTTTTGTTTCAGCAATTGAAAGAATTCGACCTTCAAAAATCGCGCCTCTCAGCTTCAAATTTTTATTTTTCTTCCCAAAATTATTTAATAATCTTGCGGCAACAATCTCATCTTCCATGCTAAAGGCGGCGCCCACAGGGCCTTCCAAAACTTCCGCCGGAATCTCTTCGAAACCGCTGTCCTTAGCCGCGAGACGAATCAAAGTCTTCTTCGCAACCTTAAATTTCACCCCAGCTTCACGTAGTTGTTTACGTAACTCCTGGAAATCCTTCACGCTCACACCTTGAAAATCCGCAAAAACTACACTTTTCGCGCTTTTCAGGTCAGACTTCAAACTTTCAATAACGTCAGTTTTTTGCTCTTTAGTTAATGGCATGATTGTTAGATTAAAAAAAATCCCGATTGGTTGTCATAGACATCGGGACGGGCCAACTCCTGTAGAGCAAACCTTTTTCGTCTCGGCAGGACTTAATTACTTGCCTACTGTCTATGACAAGTACCTTTTTATAGGAAAAAATCCCTAAAGTCAAACATATTTATATAGAAAAGGGGGGGAATGCACATCATTCCGCTGAAATCCTGTAAACAGGCAACGGCATACATTCCCCCCTCATTGATTCATAACGAATTCTGTTATTCCCCCTATTTTATTTTTCGGCACGTTTTTCAACGCACTCTCGCCTACTCTTTCGTGCGGGGGCGAGCCACCCGCCACTTATGCCCTTTTAACCAGAGCTGGAACTACGTTTACTGGTTTGCTTCAAAGTAAATTCCTTTGATGGGGTTGATACAAGGTGAACGCCCGGTTTTACCGAGCAACTTTAGACAATCAAATTGATAGCCCTCCTTTTCTTTTGCCTATCCTCTTCTTCAGAATCGGACAGGGCGGTATGGGGGGTCAGCTCAAAACTGGTGGATTTCCCCTCGGGAGATAAACTCCAATTATTTAGAATCTATCTCCCAAAGGAAAAATTTATTAACAGAATTCTCAATGAACCGGTCGAAAGAAAAATATTCCACTCATATAGAGAAAATATTTCAAACTTTAGACCAAAAATAAAATATACGAAATTATCGTATTGTCAAACAATATTTACCACCATTTTCTCCTCATCAAACTCAAACCCCATATTTTGTGCAATAATCGCAATTCTTGTTTCAACTACAGCATTCTGAAGCTCTTTGTCATATCCATCAATATATTTGAAATCGATTGTTTCGTGAACAAACCCAGGTGCATTCTCTAGACCGGAAAAGTGAGTTAACACCAATGGTAATACTCTGGTAATAGCATCACGAATAGCATTAGACACCGTCCCAACCCTCTCAATATTCTCACCTATAATTTTAATACTTAGTTCGGGACCTTTCGAAGCGGGTAGTTCATTCTTCACACTTCTAAGTAAACGCAAAAAACGCAAAGTATTTAAAAGGGTTTCAACATATACATTCAATTCCTCAAGGTCCTGAATTCTGGAGATTTTGTTTAAAGATGGCACTTTGTGAAAAGGAACAAAAAATGGTGGGTTTTTAATGCCACAAGCTTTCCAACTTTTACGAAACAATCTAATATGAGAACCATTGTTTTCTGAAGAAAATAATCTGTGTGCTTTTACCATTTCAGAAGCATATCCTCTTAGTTCTTCGCGAAGCTGTAGGACCATTGCTCTAACATTTTCCAGACTGTTACTGAGACTTTCAACCATAAGTAATTGATAAGACAAGAAAGCTAACACATATTTCCTAGGAAAGTCAACCCCCTTGACTAAAACACCATGCAAAAGCTACATTTTTATCATGAACCTAATAAAGGACTTAACATCCTTTTTAAAAGAAGCCAAAAAACCTTTAGTGGTGATAGTTGCTCCTACAGCCGTGGGAAAAACTGATATTTCATTAAAAATCGCAAAAAATATCAATGGAGAAATTATTTCCACCGATTCCAGACAAATTTACAAGGAAATGGATATAGCGACAGACACAATTTTGCCAAAAAACCAAAAAGGCATTCCTCACCACATGCTCGCAATCAGAAAACCGAACGAGACGCTGACACTGGCTGAGTACAAAGATATGGCTCTCAAAAAAATTGATGAAATATATAAAAGGGGGCACATTCCGATACTGGTTGGAGGAACGGGCCTTTATATAAGCGCGATAACAGAAGGATATGACGTTCCACGTGTAGCTCCGGACGAAAAACTCAGAGAAAAACTCCAGGAAGAAGCGGAAAAACACGGACCGGAATACATTTACAAAAAACTCAAAAAACTTGACCCGAACACCGCGACCCAAATTCACCCAAACAACATCAGGTACGTAATAAGGGCAATAGAAATCAACAAATCGACAAAATTTCCAAAACAAGATAAGAAATTTAAACCGCCATTCGACATATTCATACTCGGAATAGAAAGACCGCGAGAAAAAATATACGAAAGAATAAATTCTCGCGTCGATCAACAAAAAAACAGCGGACTTATCGAAGAGGTAAAAGCCCTCGTGGAGAAAGGATACAACCCGGCGCTTCCGGCGATGACATCACTTGGGGTAAAGGAAATAATCCCTTATATAAAGGGAAAAATGCCACTCCCGGAATGTCTCGAAATTCTAAAAAGAAACACACGACGCTACGCAAAAAGACAAATGACATGGCTAAAAAGGTATGATAATGTGAGATGGCTAACACCAAAATAATGTCGATACTGGGAAAAAAATGGATAATAAAAAACAACGACGAATCTAAAAATACTCTCGAAAAAATTCTCGAAAACAGAGGGGCTTTAGAGAATAAAGAGGAACGTAAACTTCATGATCCGTTCTCTTTCAACGATATGGAAAAATCCGTCGCCAGAATAAAAAAAGCGATTGAATTACAGGAAAGAATAATTATTTTTGGAGATTATGATGTCGATGGGATCACGGGAACTGCGATTCTTGTGCATGTTCTGAGGAAATCAGGAGCAAATGTTTCATATCGTTTGCCTCATAGAGTAGAGGATGGATATGGATTGTCAGAAAAATTTATCGACGAACTCATAGAGAAAAATGTAAAACTCTTGATCACGACTGATTGCGGAATTTCATGTGAAAGAGAAGTTGAAAAAGCGGCCGGTTCCGGCATGGATACAATAATTACCGACCATCATACACTTCCGGAAAATGGTCCGCCGACGCAGGCCTTCTCCGTTCTTCATCCAAAAACCTCTGATTACCCGTTCAAAGAACTGACGGGTGCGGGAGTTGCGCTGAAACTTGCGCAAGCTTTGCTTCCGGACAGCATAGATTCACTTCTCGACCTGGCCGCACTGGGGACGGTAGCGGATTTGGGGCCACTTGTAGGGGAAAATTGGTACATCGTTAAAAAAGGCCTGGAAAATTTGGAAAAAACTCAATGGATCGGACTCAAAAAAATAATGGAATTGGCGGAAATAAAAGAAAATGACGAAATTTCATCTTCGACAATCGGTTACAAAATAGCGCCCCGAATAAATGCCGCGGGCAGAATAGGAAATCCGTACCTGGCTTTGACAATACTTTTACAGGAAGACGAAAGCGAAAAACTCAACAAACTTGGTAAAAAACTTGAAGACCTGAATTCAAAAAGAAAAGAAATGACCATAGAGGCCCAAAAAGAAACGGAAAACTTAATTGATCAACAAGACCTTCCATACATTATTATCGCGGAAAATCCGGACTGGCATGTCGGAATTATAGGACTTATCGCGGGAAGGCTTGCCGAAAAATATTTAAGGCCGGCTATTATAATGCAGGATTTTGGAGACACACTGGTTGCGTCAGCGCGAAGTCGGGATTCTTTCAACATTATCGAGGCAATATCAGCTCACAAAGATTTGCTTATCAGCTTTGGAGGGCATGCACAGGCGGCAGGATTTAATATAAAAAAAGAAAATCTCGAAAAATTCAAAAAAGATCTCACCACCTACGCGCGAAAAAAACTTAAAAACGTCAATCTAAAGCCAAAACTGGAAATCGACTGCGCTCTCACGGCAAAAGACCTGAATTTCGATCTCATCGACGAACTGAACAAACTCAAACCATTCGGAGTACAAAACGAAAAACCAATATTTATATTAAAAGGGATCGAGCCCCAATTCATCAAACAAGTGGGAAAAGAAAGGCAACACCTCAAATTCACCATTTACATAAATGAGCGGGAAATAAACACAATAGCATTCCGCATGGGGGAATTCGCCGACAGTATGAGGAGGCACAGAAAAATCGACGTTGCTTTTCATCTGGAGCGCAACATCTGGAATAACAAAGAACAACTTCAGCTTCAGGTGCTGGACTTTAGAAAAAGTTCCAACTAAAATTAGAGCATGAAAAAATTCATTTTTCTACTAATAATAGCGTCATTTGCAATCACTGTCGCTCACGCCGCGGACATTATGGATACTGAGGATTGGTACCAGTACAACGGATATTCAACATCCCACTCATTTTCGGTAAAATTTCCGCTCGACTGGCAGTCGAAAACGTATGGAGATAATATGCAAGGATTTGCCCCGGAAGGTTCTTACGAAGATTCGTATTTTATTATTCAGGAATTTGAAGGGGAAACTTTCGATCAGGCACTTCAATTTTATGTAAATGACAACACAAAACTTATAGAAAGCAAAGATTTTATTTTTTCGGGCAATGATGATTTGATTGCAAAAGAGGCGATATACCTCGACATAAACGAAGGGAAAGAATACCCAAGGACCCTAGTCAAAAGAGGAAGCCTCATTTTAGTATTAAGCGGTAAGACTTTGGAAAATGTGGAAGATTTTCCGGTCCCCGACGCTTATCGCGACACTATAGATGCAATTTATAATTCATTTGCGTTCACGGATGAATGGCATCAATACATAGATTTGGCGGAATCGTACACATTCATTTTTCCTACCGCTTTGGAATTAGAAAGCCTTTCAAATGGTGTGACGATTTTTGATCCTGATAATCCGGAAAAAATAATTTTTAGTATTTTTGAATATGAAAATACATCTCTTCAAGACGCTCCTGATGAGGCCGAAGGATATAATGAAAATCTCGAAGAAACCGAGGAAACTTTTTTTCATGGAATGCAAAATGCGATAACCGCGTTGTATTACAACAGTGAATATAAGAAAGATTTTAGCCGGATTTTTGTGGAGAAAGAGGGGACCAGTTATGCGTTAAGCGACGTTAATATCGAAACAAATTTTCCAAGGATGGATTATTACAACCCATATGTGGTCGAAATGCTCGGAAGCTTTGAGTTTTTTGATATTAATATGGTTGAAAAAGCCTTTGTGCATTTTCCTGATGTTGGTGAAGAGCATATAAATAAAACATCAATTAATGCTTTGGCCGAACGTGGAATAATAGCGGGTTATCCTGATGGGACATTCCGGCCGGACGGAGAAATAAACAGAGCTGAACTTACAAAAATGATTGTTGCAACAAGAACGGAACCGGACACAGAGCAATATAAAAATTGTTTTCCGGATGTAAAAGATGATTGGTACGCCCCATATGTCTGTTACGCAAAAGAACAAAATTGGGTGCAGGGATATGATGATGGCCTCTTCAAGCCCAATCAGGAAATAAATAGAATGGAAGCGTTGAAAATAATTATTGAAGTGTTGTTTGAAGAACTTGAAAACGGTGAAACACTCGAAAACGACTCACCGTTGGATGTAGATGTGTCAGCATGGTACGGCAAATATTTTATTTTTGCGAATAACAGGAGCTTACTCGATAAACAGCATATTTTGGGAGAAAACGAACAATATTATTATTATCCGGGCGAAAACATTTCCAGAAAAGAAGTGGCTGAAACCATATACAGAAGCATAAAAAACTTCTCTCTTCCTTTCCTCTAGAAAAATACAAAATTTAAGGCTATAATGACCTCCTTTTTTGGGAATGCAGGGGGGTTGACAGTTGTAGCGAATTGTTCTACAATATACAGAATGTTTAAATTCAATAAATGTCGGAAACAACACAAAAACAAGTAATAGATTTGATTAAAAGGAGTAAAAAAGTCCTGATAATGCCATCTTCTCCACCTGATGGGGACTCTGTCGGAGGGGCGGTTGCTTTGTATATGATTCTCAAAAAACTTGAGAAGGAAGCAACAATTGTTTCCAAAGACGATATACCGGAAGTGCTCCAGTTTTTACCTCACACAAATTTAATTGGGAATAAAATCGCTTCTACAACAGATTTTGTGATTTCGATTGATTGTAGTGATACCGAAATAGAAAATATAAAAAGTTCCACAGAAGGAGACAAAATAAATATTGTAATTACTCCAAAAAAAGGTCGTATAACGGAAAACGACATTAGTTTTAATAA
>JAUVQE010000019.1 GCA_030598325.1 Nitrospirota bacterium
CAAAACTCCTACTTTTCCATCGATTTGGTATGAATAAACGGTAATATTCTCATCCTCACCGGTTGTTCGACCGTTTACGACTGTTCCGCGTGGCGCACGATAACATCTTTTCAAAGCATTCAACCCATTTATTGTTAAATACTCGGACGAAACCAGCGGATGATCAAACCACACATCAGTCTCTAAAGTTGAACCGGCCTTCGTATAGGCATGCACATAAACATCTACATTATCGCTGTTATCACCATAAATAAAGTCATATTCAGGACTCAAAGTATCATATCCCCATTTCACACCTTGATACCAATTCGGATGATAAAACGCGAAACCATCGCCGTTATACACAGTCCATCCCGGATAATCACTACTATCAGAAGTAATCGGCTCAACCGCCTCAACAATAAGCGTTGAAGATGTTTTTTGTGTAATCTCATTTCTAAGCCTCCAAATCATTTCAGCCATTTCACCACGAGTAATTTGCCTGGTGAGAGCATTTATCTCAACGGGAATAGCATTCTTTTCCTCCAGCACTTTAACGAATGGTTCATACCACTCTCCACCTCCGGTAGTCTCATATTCAAATCCAATCACAATAATCTTTGCCGCTTCCACAAAATTGATCTTGTCTCCACCTTTAAAAGTTCCGTCAGGATAACCATCAATAATGCCGTTATTCACCGCTACACATACATAATCTTCATACCACTCACCCGCCGGAATATCCGAAAACACCTTACTTGGAGCACAGCCCTCAATTTCAGAGTCCTCAAAAGTCGCTTCGATAATAATTTTTGTGAATTCAGCCCTATTTATTTCATCTTCCGGTTTATAACTACCATCGTCATAACCCTGAACAATCCCATCCGTTTTCACATAATCAATCGCAGTAAAATACAAATGATCATAATCTACATCAGTAAAAACTCCCGCAAAACCCACCGGTACCAACACCAAAAAGCAAAATAAAACAAACACTGAACGTGTAAGAGTTTTCATATTTATAAGGTTAATGAAATACCCAATTATTCCTTCTTTTCACCACCACCCTCGCCTTCAGCCTTCTTCTCTCCTTCAGCACCCTCTCCTTCACCCTCAGCACCTTCTTCACCCTCAACTCCTTCTTCACCTTCCACACCTTCCTCACCTTCAGCGACAACCGGTTCTTCCTCTTCCTCACGTGGCGCGATAACATTCGCAACAACCTCCTCAAGATCATTCAAAATCTCGATAGTATCAGGGACAATAAGATCTTTTACCCTAATATAATCGTTAAATTCAGCCAAACCTTCAATACTGACTTCAATATTACGAATCAAATCTCTAGGCAAACACTTAATTTCAACTTCGGTCAAATTTGTCATCAACGTACCGGAAAGCTCCTTAACAGCAGGCGCGACACCGGTAAACTCAAGAGGAGTTTTTGTTTGAATAGCTTCACCCATTCTCACATTAGAAAAATCAACATGTCTAATCGAATCGGTAATAGGATCCAACTGAACCTCATGAGCCAATACATTCAGCTCATCCTTTCCATCAACTTTAAGCGTAATAATTGTATTTCCACCGGCAGTCCGAAAAACCCTCCTGAAACTCTGATAATCCATCTGTAAAGACCTGTTCTCCACGCCTCTCCCGTAATATTCCGCGGGAATAAGATTCTTGGCACGAAGATCAGCAACCTTCACACCTTTATTTCTCGATTGTACTTCCAGCTCTATTGTATCCATAATACGCTCAAAATAATTTGACACGCGAAAGTTTAAATGAAAAGAAATTTACATGCAATAGAAAATCGGATATAACTAAGAAAACTTAATTAACTCTAAAACTATGAACACAACATACGTAATTTTAGGAATCGTCGCCGTACTGGTCGTTTTATTCGTTGTTCTCTACAACTCTCTGGTAAGGAAGAGAAACAACAGCAAAGAGGCCTGGAGTGGAATTTCGGTACAAATGAAACGCCGATACGACCTGATTCCAAATCTTGTAAACACAGTAAAAGGCTACGCTAAGCATGAAAGCGAGCTTTTCGAAAAAGTAACAAAAGCCAGAACCGCCGCTATGGGAGCGCAATCCATGGAAGACCACGCAAAAAGCGAAAATATGCTTACGGGAGCACTAAAATCGCTCTTTGCGGTAGCGGAAAATTATCCGGATCTGAAAGCCAATCAAAATTTCATACACCTTCAGGAAGAACTCACAGATACAGAAGATAAACTGCAGGCGGCACGAAGATTCTACAACAACGCGGTAAAGAGCCTGAATACCGCGATAGAAAGCATCCCAACAAATATTGTCGCGAATATGTTTAAATTTAAGAAAAGAGAATTTTTCAAACTGGGAGAGGGTGAAAAAGAAGCGGCAAGCAAACCGGTAGAAACTAAATTTGAATAAATGGATAGTTTTAGCAGATCGATTTATGACCAAATGAGAGCAAACCGTTGGCGAACATTGTATATGTTCATGATTTTCCCAATAATTATAATCGGACTGACATATATCGGATTTTTGATATTCGGATTGTCGGAATCAGCCAAAACTTATACGGTCAGCGCGATAGACGTCGCAAATGAAATGATGCGTACAGTCGGCTTCTGGTTGCTTATCGGAGTGGTGGTTTGGTCTATAATAAGTTACTTTTGGGGATCAAGAATGATAATGGCATTCGCGGGTGCAAAACCGATAAAGAAAAAAGACAACCCTCAGCTTTTTCGAACAGTCGAAAACGCGTCTATCGCCGCGGGCCTCCCCAAAACACCCGACATCTACATCATCAACGATATGAGCCTCAACGCATTCGCCACAGGCACCAATCCAAACAATTCAAAAGTCGCAATCTCAAAAGGCCTTCTGGAAAAACTGGATAAAAGCGAACTCGAAGGCGTCATGGCGCACGAAATCGGACACATTTTGAATAGAGACATCAGAGTTATGCTCCTTGCGATCACACTCGTCGGCGCCATCGAAATGATCGGAGAAATTCTGATAAGAGTAAGAGGTGGTGGAAGCAAAAATAAAAGTTCGGGGCCACTAATACTAATAGGAATTTTATTTTTAACTGTCGGAGTAATAATCGGAACACTCACAAGACTCGCGATCAGCAGAGAACGCGAATATCTCGCTGACGCAACAGGCTCCCACCTCACCAGCAACCCATTGGCACTAGCCAGCGCGCTGGAAAAAATCTCACAAGATTCCAGAATCGAAGTTCTGGATACAAGAGCTTCAATGGCGGGACTTTGCATAGCGGACCCAACGGCCAACGGACATCTCGCCCGCCTCCGACACGGAAAAAAATTAAAAAAAGATTCCGGCGTAGTCAGCCTCTGGAAAAAACTCTGGTCCACACATCCACCGGTAGTAGATAGAATTTCAAGGTTGAGAGGTTACTAAAGGTTGAGAGGATACTAGGAATGGTTAGATCGAAAACTGTTAGCCGAAATCAAATTGAAGAAAATTCGAACAAAACTTGACATATGAGCAAGTAGCTGTTAAAGTCCCCCCTTACTTATTTAACTAATTCAATATGACTGACGTAAGAAATATAACTTCCGTGGATGACCTCACAGACGAGGAAACTTTAGATCTAGGACAAAAGTTAGCCCCTATGGGGACAGTTGATTCTGGACGTTTATGCACCACCGTAGTGGAAATGACACATGGATCGTTTATTCCAACGGGCGGTGTCGAAGTTTTTACAAGAGAATGTAACGAGCGTATAGCAGGTTTGTTGGGCGAAGAAGTTCCAAAAAGTCTTACATAAGACCAACAAAGCCATATTGTTAACGTACCCAAATTTTCTATTTTTGATAGATTCAAATCTAACATCGCTTAACAGCGTATATCTGGCTCGTTTCCACTCACCCATGTTGATCGGAGAACTTTAAAACTTCTCCACGTGGAGAAGTTTCACAATAGTTTTCACTTTTGTCATATCAAATGGACCCAAAAATTTTCCCCTTTATTACACATTTGCTAAAATTGCCCCAACTTATTAACCAACTAATTATGTTCGACAAAGCAAAAGATATGTACAAACTCCAAAAGCAAGCCCGCAAAATCAAAAAAGAACTGAAAAACACTCACATTGAAGCGGAACATGAAGGAGTAATCGTAACAATCAACGGCGAGCAAGAAGTGGTAAAAATCGAAATCTCGGACGAAGCATTGCAAAACAAGAAAAAACTGGAAGACAGCCTACTAAAAGCAACCAACAAAGCCGTAAAAAGATCCCAGCAGATCGGAGCCGAGATGATGAAAGACATAATGGGCGACCTTAGTCTCCCGGGAATGGGGTAAATAACCAAAACATGAATAATCCACCAAAAATTTCCATGAAAACCGCAAGTAAAATAACAATAATCGGAACTGTAATTGGAGCTCTGATATTTTATTCAATTTGGAGCTACAACAACGCAATAAATACCCCTGTCGACATAACCGACGATACCAATATTTCATTTCAGGTAAAGAAAGGAGAAACGCCTAGAGAAGTCGGGAAAAATCTGGAAGAAAACAATTTAATAAATAGCGAATTAGCATTTTTCCTATACGTAAAATTCAAAGGCCTGGGTGAAGAAATAATCGCGGGCAGATTCCTCCTCAACAAAACAATGACAACCCCCGAAATCGTGCAAACCATCTCCGATCCGACAAGCGCCGAATTCATCATAACAATACAGGAAGGACTCACCATCGCGGACATCGACCAAAAACTCGTGGATCTGACTCTCATTGACCCCGAAGAATTCACAACAGAAGTAAAAAACTTCGATGGATGGGAGTATTACCCATTTCTGGACAAAGAAACTCTCTCAGAGCTCGAAATTCCGCTGGAAGGCTATCTCTATCCCGACACCTACTTCCTAAATCCCGTCGATTTCCAGCCACACGACCTCATTTATCTCACTCTGGATAATTTTGAGAGCAAAACCGAGAAACTGCTTCCGGAAATTAAAAATCACACCATACACGAAATCGTAACAATGGCATCAATTATAGAAAACGAAGTATTTGGCGAAGAAGACAGAAAACTTGTAAGTGGAATATTATGGAAAAGGCTTGAATCCGGCTGGACGCTCGGAGCAGACGCGACATTACTATACATCACCCAGGATAGAAAAATAACCGCGGAAGACCTCGAAATCGATTCTCCTTACAACACACGAAAAAACCTCGGCCTCCCACCGGGACCAATCTCAAATCCGTCTCTCGAATCAATCCAGGCCGCAATGTACCCCACAGAAAACAATTATTGGTTCTATTTAACAACCCTCGACACCGGCGAAGTCATCTACGCGGTAACAAACGAAGAACACAATATAAATAAAGCAATATACCTATAAAAGTGTTCCCGGGAACACTTTTTTCCATTTTTCCGCTCCACAGTATATTTTTTTATTTACTAAATAACGAATATTGTGATAAGAGCCCAAATAGCAATCACCGACCAAATTATCTGAAGGGTGAATGCCGGCCATGCTTTCTTAACCACTAGAGAAATACCAAGAAAAACAGCTCCCGATAAATTCATTAATTGATAAACAGAACTGTCACCACTAACGTATGCATTGGATATTAAGAAATAAGCCAAAACAATCAGTACGGTGCCCGCCCAGCCAATAGTTTCAAAAACAATTGCTTTTGTTTTCATAATCATGAGGTTAAATTATATATATTAAGTAGTTCCTTCATCTTCAACAGGCACCTCTTCCTCAACTGGTTCCTCTTCAACAGACTCTTCGACAACCGGCGCTGGTGGCTGATACAAAACTTTCACGGTTATAGACGCGCTATGAGTTCCGTCGGGCGCGACAGCATAAACTTCATAAGTATTTTCACCAACTTCCATCAAAGCATAATCCGCATTCGCGTAATAAGTCCACGTGCCATCACCGGCTACAAATTTCTGCAAAGTATAACCACTCACAACCACATCCTCCGCTCCGGAAATTCCACCCGTCAAAGTGCCCGGATTCGAAGTTATGACATAAAACCCATCATCGTTTGTTTCGGTAACACCGGCAACAGAAGTAATTGTAGGGGTTCCAAGTGGCCCAAGATCAACCTCTTCCTCAGGCTCTTCCACAACTTCATCTTCAACTTCCTCCTCTACAACCTCTTCCTCAGGCTCCACCACGTCATCACCCTCAACATCATCGGAAACCTCCACTTCCGGCTCCATAACCTCCGGCACTACTTCAACAAAATCACTCCCCTCCCCCAAAATCGCTGATTTACTAAATTCGGTAGGCTTTTCATCCTCCGCGATATTCCATTCATACCAACGTGTCTGCTTAAATTCATCGGACAAAGCGGAAAGAACACTCGGGCTCTGAAATTTCCAATAAGTATCCAAAATTTTATCGGTAAATACAATCTCCTGACCAACGCCAATCTTTTCAGTCTCCACAACCTTCGAACCATCCTGCGACAAAACATCAACTACCACATCACCCCTCAAAACTCTCACAACCTCATCAAAATCACTCTCAACCTCAAAAATATCATCAGAATCAGACTTCACCACCACATTGCTCATCTTTATCTCAACATCCGTATCCACAGCATTCTTATAAAATTTATTAAACCAAAGCCTCCCATCAACAAGCATAAGATTTACATACGGCTCATCTCCATCACCAATCTGCTCAAGAACAACATCAGTTCCACCCTCAAGCCTCATCACAGTCCCATCAAAAAACTCAATAATCACCTTGGAATCAGCGGAAGTCACAAGCTCATCCCCCTGCATCACCAAAGCATCCGAAGTCAAACTAAAATAATCATCCGTCCCAAACATTTTCACCTGAACACTTCCCGATTCCAGATGCAAAAAAGCATCACCGGAAGTCTCCGGCGCAAAAACAGCTTTGAAAAGATTAAAAAGAAGCACGATAATCACACCAACCGCAATAATAATCAAAAAAGGCATGATGTAATCAACCACTCCATGGGTTCTCGCACGAGATCTATAATACATATGCAAATAAGTAAAAGAACTAATTCGTCCCTATACTAACCAGAAAAGCCCTTATTTGTAAATCTAAAGTCCCATTTCCCTCTTTATCGCGTTCACATCCCGAACCATGCGAACATTCTTTTTCAGTTTGGAAGCCGTTTTATTACAGGCATGCATGACAGTAGTGTGGTTTCGCCCGCCAAAATCCCCGCCGATTTTTTCATAAGACTGCCCGAGCTCGTTTTTGATCAGATACATGCAAATCTGACGCGGAACCATTATTTCTTTATGGCGGTCCTTGCCTACCAGATCATCCACGGTAAGATTGTAATATTCGGCCACAAGCTGCATAACATCATCAGCGGTTTTTACAATGAGTTCACGTTTTGCCTCAATATCATAGCCGATAATCTTCTGAGCTTTATCCAGACGCTTAATAATCTCCGCGACACTTCGAATTGTCGGAACACTGTCATTAAGCTCAGTTTCCGCAACAGCCTGTCGCAAAACGCCTTCGAGCTCACGAACACTATGATGAACATTATTCGCGATAAAGCCCAAAACATCGGGATCGATAAGAACCTCAAATTCCCCACATTTCTGATTCAAAATAGCCAGCCTGGTTTCATAATCCGGAAAAAGAAGCTCAACAACCATCCCCATCCCAAAACGACTCTTTAGCCTTTCATCAAGATCATCCAGCTCGGAAGGCGGCCTGTCGCTGGTAATAACAACCTGCTTATTCCCCTCATAAAGTTCGTTGAAAGTATGGAAAAACTCCTGCTGGGAAGAATGTTTTCTGGAAAAGAACTGCACATCATCCATCAAAAACACATCAACTTTACGGTATTGCTCCTTGAATTTATGAGTATGCCTTTTCCCGATCGCCTCTACAATTTCGGTAACAAATCTCTCCGCGGTCACATATTTTACAACCATATCCGGAAAATTCTCCAAAATTCCATTACCTATCGCCTGCAGAATATGAGTCTTCCCCAGACCGGAATCTCCATAAATATAAAGCGGATTATAAATACCACCCGGCATATTTGATACAGCAACAGATGCCGCGTGCGGGAGCCTGTTATCAAGTCCCACAACAAAATTATCCAGGCTATATCTGGAATTCAGCATCTGACTCGAAACATGACCGCTACTTCCACCCACTTTCACTTTTACTTCATTTACTTTTCGAACTTTTCGAACTTTTTTGGTATCTTCGGTCGCGAATAAAGCCTTCACATCCATTCCTTCGGCGTTATTCAATTCAGACAACCGACTGTGAACTTCATAAGAAACAGATTGTATTCCGGCGTCAGCTTCCTGCAGAGCCTGTAGGATTTTTACATTATATTTATCATTCAACCAGTTCCTCGCAAAAGTCGTAGGCACACCAATTACAGCTACACCCTCGTCTTTTCGCAATACAACAGTATTTTGAAACCAAGTAAGAAAATATGCCTTTTTGATTGTTGGTTTAATCCGTCTTAAGACGGACACCCATAATTCTTTTTGCGTCATAGAAATTTTAGCCCTAAAAAACCCTAATGGACTCCCATATTATCACTTAAAAAAATCCATTCAAGACTGATTTTAGCCAAAATCACCCTGTCCATATATAGACCCTCCCCTCCCCAAAACCACTATATCTTGTAAAAAAAATAACATTAAAAAACATTTCCACCCCTCCCGCAATACTCCCAGAATACAAACTTGACAACCCTGGCAACCAGAAAAATTCACATCGCTAAATCAACTTCGCGATATCGCTGTAAGTGATGATAAAAATTAAGAACAGCAAAAGAACATATCCAAACGCATGAATATAAGCTTCCCATTTCTGATTTACCCTCCGCCCGATTATAAATTCAATAAAAAGAAATAATAATCTGCCTCCATCCAGAGCCGGAAACGGAAGAATATTTATCACGGCCAGACTTAAAGACAAAATCGCGACAAATCTCAAAACCGAAATGAACCCTTCCTGTACAAACACATAAGTAAGACTGGCAATCCCAACGGGACCCGCCACCGTATCCGGAACTTCACCCGCCCTCACAATATCGGCGACCACCACCAAAAACATCTTTCCGGTCAGCCTCGCCAACCTAAACCCTTCACCAAACGATTTATAAACCGCCTGATACCAAGGATACTGCTCATCCCGGATTTCGACCACCGAAGAAAGCAAATTGGTATTATAAAGACTGATTTCCTGCTCTTCTCCATAAGTTATCAACTCAGACAAATACACCCCGATCTTTCCATCTTCAGGCTTCACCTCATAAAACATTCTCTCACCGCCACGTTCTATAGAATAAGCCAATGCTCCATCACTATGTTCCTCAACATACCCGATCAACTCCAGACTATCGTAAACATTTTCACCATTAACGGAAACAATGACATCCCCTGCCTCAAAACCAACCCCCTCAGCCGGAGAACCGGGAATAACCGAAGAAATTACAACTTCACGAACCTGATCAAACTCCACAATAAAATTCTCACGAATACCCTCTCTGTAAATCTCATATTCCTGCACATTCACACCACGCACAATTCTTTCAAATTCAAGAACCGAATAAACCTGACTGCCATTTACAGATAAAATCACATCCCCTGCCCTTAAACCAGCGCTATAAGCCTCACCCGCCTCATTCAAATCAAAAACCCGCACCCTCGGAAACGAAACATAATCATAAAACTCCAGCCCCAATTCCACCTCGCCATCATCGCCAAAAAATTCATCAACCCGCTCAGGCACAATTTCATAAGTATAAATCTCACCCCCACGCGAAACTTTATAAACACCAACCGGATCCACAAGCATATCGGCCATCAAATATTCATCTATCGCGACCCCATCCACAGAATAAATCACATCATTCGCCTTAAACCCCAGCTGATCCACAAAACTCCCCTCCTCCACCGATTCAATTTTCACACCCTCCGCAAGCTGGATAACTCCCGAATCAACAGCGGGCAAAATATCCCCCGGAGCAAGCAAAGGCTGCATTCCGACAGTAAAACCAACAGTAAGCAAAATCCACGCCAGCAAAAAATTCATCATCACACCGGCAATCACCACCTTCACACGAGATCGCAAAGGCTGAGCCACAAAACTCCGCTTTTTCCGGAGCATTGTGGAATCAGTCGCGTCCTCCCCCAGCATCCTCACAAAACCCCCAAACGGAATCCAGTTCAAAGAATAAAGCGTCCCCTCCTCTCTCTGTCCGCGTTTCTTTTTCGCTCGCCACCCCCAAATCCTAGGAGGCAGACCAAGACCAAATTCTTTTACATCAATCCCCGCCCGTTTCGCCATCCAAAAATGCCCCAGTTCGTGTACCAAAATAAGAAGCGAAAAAACAACGATAAAAACAATAATTGTGAGTAGATAGCTCATAGGAAAATAGGGGTTAAAGCGCAGTCGCGCACGACTACACCGTCATAACATCTTTTTCTTTCGCCTCCGTGATTTCGTCGATTTTCGCGTTTACGTCGTCCACTTTTTTCTGCAGATCTTTACCGGAGGAATAAAAATCGTCCTCTGTAATATCACCATCGGATTTCAATCGCTTAAACGAATTGTGGCCGTCCTGGCGCGCATTTCTAACAGAAATCCGCGCGTCCTCGGCAAGCTGTTTGACGTGCTTTGTCAGCTCGGTTCTGCGTTCTTCTGTTAAAGGTGGAATGTTAATGCGGACGCAAATCCCGTCATTTACCGGATTCAAGCCAGTCCCGATTCCAACGATAGCTTTTTCTATAGACACCAGTGTGCTTTTATCCCACGGCTGAATTTGAATAGTTTTCGGATCCGGAATAGAAACATTCGCGATAGCTTTTATAGGTTGAGAAGACCCGTAAACGTCCACGGGAATATTTTCGACCAGAGAAGCGTTCGCCCGCCCCACCTGCAATCTGGAAAACTCAATTTTCAGATGTTCGATAGCTTTTTGAAATTCTTCACCCGCTTTTGAAATTACTTCCTGATAAGTCATAAAATAAAATTAAGTAATAATTGTTCCAACTTTCGCTCCCGTAACAGCTTTTTTAATATTTCCTTTTTTATTTAAATTAAAAACCAGCATCGGCATTCCGCCCCCTTTGCAAAGAGAAGCGCAGGTCAGATCCATCACCCCGAGACCCTTTTCAATAACCTCCTTAAATGTCATTTTTTCATATTTCTTCGCGTTTTTATATTTCATCGGATCCTTATCGTAAACATAATCAACTTTTGTCGCTTTCAGAAGAACATCGCAGTGCATTTCCAAAGCACGCAATGCCGCCGCGGAATCGGTTGTAAAATAAGGGCTCCCCGTTCCACCCGCAAAAATAACAATCCGCCCTTTATCGAGATGTTGCTTCGCGCGTTTGGGAACATAATTCTCCATAGCCTTCTCGCACGGAAAAGCACTTACAGCCCTCACATCCGCCCCAACAGATTTCAGCGCGCTCTCAAAAGCCAAAGCATTCATCACAGTCGCCATCATTCCCATAGTGTCCGAAGTCACACGACCAAGCTCCAGATGCTTAAAATCCCTAAACCGCCATATATTTCCCCCGCCAATAACAATCCCGACTTCACACCCCATCTTCTGCAAATTCCGCACCCGCTTCGCGAGCGCAACCAAAACATCCCCATCAATCCCGCTCTTAAGCCTCCCTTTAAACACTTCCCCACTCATCTTCAGCAAAATCCTTTTATATTTAAGCTTTGCCATAAATTTTTTAAGTTCTTAATAATAACCAGGTAAGCCCAACCCCCAAAACAATCCCCACCAAAAAAATCACTGGCATCTTCCGATCAGACTTCTCCTCATGAGCGTTCGCCAGATCCGTCAACAAATCCGTACTGACAATAATATCCTCGTCGATATGCCTCTCAAAAACCTCCTCATACGCGTGCGACGCCACCAGATTCACAAACTTATCAAACTTCACCTTCACCTTGCTGTAAGGCCTAAGCCCGGCCTCCTCGTCCTCCTCAACCCTCACCGCCTCGATTTTCCCAAAAGCCTGCTTCTCCTCCCCACCGGCAGACCCGGGCGCTCCCTCAACATGCCCAATCTTAAATTCAGCGTCATCACCACCGTCACCATTATTCCCGCCACGAAGATTAATTGTACTATCATCGGACATAGTAGCTAAATTAGGATGAGTTAGTTCTGAAAAATACTAACACACCCTGCCTTCAAGGGAAACTAAATTTGAATCCACACCTTCATTTAAGCAATTTTCCTAACTTTATTACCATTGTATATACGAACTCTTTGACGAGTCTTTACGTTTTTCCATGTATTATCTCTCCACCTTGCTTCTTCTCCTTTTCCATGCTTCTTACCGGTAACTAATATCTTAGTATCAACAAGTTTTTGCTTTGGTATTAAATGTTGTATTTTTGTTTTACGCTCCGCCCTTTCACCTCTTTTCCCGACACCAAATGCTACAACATATCGATCACCCTTTTGTTTCAGATATTTTTCACCTTTCTCTGTTCGTGCAAGAGCAGATTCTTCTCCTCTTACCTCTTTATATCTTTCTCCTTCATAAGGAAATACAGTAGTTAGAGGTGGCAAAGGCATTGGATGCGCCATTAATCCAAATACTTCTCTCATAGTTCCGTCTATTTTTCGGTCTCTTTTTCCTTCAATTCCCTTCAGCTTCTTTGCAAGAGTTGTGAGTTTACCCTCAAGAAGATTTAATCGTGCTTCTAAGCCGGCCATTTCTCCTTTCGTCTCTGTATCTATTACGAACGCCGGTATTTTACTTAATTTTGCCTTTATTCTCTTTGCTCTACCTAAATATTTTTTGATCTCAGTTTTTAGTTTAGCAGCTGTTGGAGCTGCCGGAGCTATTTTGATATCCGTTTTCACTTTTTCTTTAACTTCTCGAACCTTTGGTTTTTCCATATAGAAAATATCTCGTCCGGACGAAAATAGACGTTTAGATGGATAAATGGGAGAATGTATAAATTTTGTTTCTTTGAACATATTTTTTTATTTTTAAGAATAATTATTACGCAGTTTTCTCGAGTTGTTTAAGCAACATTTCCGCACGTTCACTGTCCTTTTTTCTGCTCTTTTTTTCCATTTCAACCAATTTGGCACGAGCTTTCTTGCGTTTGAGCCTTTCCGCTTCTCTCACACGCTCAATAGCTTCCGCCTCAATTCGTCTCAAAGACTTAAGCTCCTCTTCAAAAACTCCAATATACCTAATCATATCCCTCGGTGACGCGGACATCATTAGAGCAATCCTTTCATTTCTTTCCCCTATTGAAATCGTTTTAAGAGCCTCAGAGCCATTCACAAGCTCCGACAACCTTGGTTTCAACACTTCAGAGGATAATCGCATAGCCATCTATAAATACGTTAAATATTTGTAATTTCTTAACTCGCCCCACCACGCTTTTTTGGTTTCTCCTTTTTTGCCGCCTTATCTTCCTCTGTAGTGTCACTCGCTAATTCAGCCATTAATTTTGCGTCTTTTCTTTGCTGTTCCGGTGTGTGACCTTTAAGCACAAATTCCTTTTTTCCTCCTTTCTTCCCGCCAGGCAGTTTTTTCAATGTTTTCTTTGCGAGTTCCTGTTTTTTCTCCAGCTGCCTTACAGTATCAGGACGCTTTTCCCCAAGATCAATCTTAGTGAACTTAGGAACCTTTACCTTTACTTCCGGTCTTTTTGGTGTTTCTAAACCCATAGTATTTTTGTTTTAAGAATTATTTTTGTTTTTACTACTAGTAGTATACCACAAAACAGGCAAGACGACAAGCAGGCCCATATTCATACTATTTCTTCCAACTTTTTTAAAAGCTCATCCGCTTTTTCATTATCGTTTTTTTGTGACACCATTTCTTCCGCTTTTATTATTTTCTTTCCTAAAACGGCTTCCATGTTTTTTATTTCAGCACCTAATTCTTTGATTTCACTCTCTAAATCCACTATTTCCTGACTAATATTTTCAAAATCAGCTTGGGCATCCTCAAAAATCTTTATAAGCTCTGCCATTTGGTCCGGAGACGCGGAAAGTATACGATTTACCAAACCTCTCCTTTCATCTTCCGGCAGATCATTTAATACAGGAGAATTATCGACTAACTGTTCTAAATGTTCTTCAATATCCATATATTTAAGTTTTTTTCTTAGATTTTTCCTTTCGTTTCGCTGAGCGTTTTTTGGCTATCTCTCTGGCTTTTTCCAAAACCGCCTTAATTTTTACAAGATTGGCTTCCTTGAATTTTTTAAGTTTCACTAATATCCTTCGTATTCTAGATAACACATCAATAAGCTTTTTCGTTTCTGCCTTAAGAACAGCCTCTGCTCTAATAAAGTCTTTCACCAATTCTACAGAGATATTTTGTTTCTGTTCTCCAAGCTTTTTTAACCTGTCCGTCAGGGGCTTTAATTTATTTTGCGCTTTGACCACCTCATTCGCTTGTTCACTGGCAACTTTTCTTAAACCCGGCAGGGATTTTAATTCAGCCGCTTCTTTGGCCACTTTTCTGGCCACTTTTTCCTTCTGTTTGTCCGCTTTTTCCTTCTGTTTTTTGATTATACTTGCCGATGTTTCATGAGTACGCTTTGGTTTTTCCACATAAACCTCTCGTCCGGACGAAAATAGGCGTTTAGATGGAAAAACGGGGAATTGTATAAATTTCGTTTCCTTGAACATATTTTTTTATTTTTAAGAATAATTTTTATTTTTACTATTAACAGTATACAACAAAACAGGCAGAACAGCAAGTCAGGCATGGCTTTTACTCCTTTAAGTCCCATATTATGAATTCCTCCATAAGAACTTCTCCGGGATGTGTAGGTGTACTTTTCTGGAAATTTTTCTTACTCATAAATTCTTACTTAACCCTAGCCTGAAAAGAGACTTTTTGCTTCCGGGGAACCCGTTCAACAGCATCAGAAGGCACACGTTCTCCGCTTTTGGTATAAAAATTAACCCTTGTCTTCTGGTCCTTATACTTTGTAGCAACAAATGTAACTGCTTCTTTTTTCATAGATATAAATGTTAGGGAACCGATAGTACCATATCAAAATAAAAAATTCCAGTTCAACTTGCACTCTGAGTCACCCTTAAGCCAATTTCTACCATATCGGTGACTTCACCGAAATGGTCTTCTACCCCTCGCACTCCACAAACCTCGCGTTCACAATAATAAAATCCTCCCCATGCGGAGTTGTAATTTTAATAGCATGACTGGTCAAAGGCTCATAAGTACACCCGCTATTTCTGGGTATAATCAGCCTTCCCCCAAAAAAACGAACACGAAGAGCCACCAGTTCCTCAGGCAAGCCATCAAAACTATCGGGCGTCCCATCAAAATCATAAGACGCTCCCTCGCCATTCCCCCCTCTCTCCATCTTCTCCCTCCTTTCCATAAGTTTGTGATTAGAAAAACAGGCGCAGAGCTTAATGGTTTGTGCGAGGAGTGTCAATGGAAAATTGAGGAAGAATTGATTTTTTTACTTCAGATTAAAATGCAGTATACAAATGGTGTGCATAAAAAAACATTTGACATTGAATTTTTAATGCAGTATACAAAAAACATGGCAATAAAAATTCTTAAAGAAATTTCAGAAATAATAGCAGGATACACCTTTCGAGGAGCGCTAAAAAGTGAAACCAATGGGAGAACCCAGGTCGTATTGGCAAAAAACATCAACAGGCATCGCACGATAAATTACTTTGAATTAGTACAAATCAACCAAATCCTGCCGCGCACAAATGCATTCATCGCAAAAAATGACGTCCTTCTGTCTTCACGAGGTATTTTTCGAGCAGGTGTTTTTGACAAAAAGCCCAAAAACACCATCGCAGCTTCATCACTGTTCATTTTAAGAATCAATGATGACAATGTTGTTCCAGAATATCTATCCATCTACCTCAACTCTGAAGCGGGACAAAGTAGTATTAAAAAAATTCTTACCGGAAGCACTA
>JAUVQE010000020.1 GCA_030598325.1 Nitrospirota bacterium
AGTATGAGTGAGCCTTTTACAATGCCGTTACCAATTACTCGATCAAATTCTCTAATATTTGTTAGAGATTTTTGGTTGTTTGAATCTTTTTGGATTAATGGACTGGGAGTGGTTGCGAGGACTTTTCTAGGAGTTTTTGATAATGGTGATTTTGCTGAAGAGATTTTGATAACGTCTTCAACAAAACTATTCCATGTCTCGCATTGTGGACATTTCCCAGTCCATTTGGATGATTCAAACTCACACTTCTGACAGATGTATATGGTTTTTAGTTTCATCGTGTCTGCAGTATAGGTGAGCGTACGCTCACCGTCAAGAGGAAAATATCTCTGAGTACACTTTTTCGTATTCCTCTGCCATTTTTTTAGCGTTGAAATGCGAGTGGACGCGTTGATATCCTGCTTCGGCCATTTGTATTCGGAGTTTTGGATTGGAGATTAGTTTTTTTAGTGCTTTGGCCAGTTCTTTCGAATCTTCGGGTGCAACCAGGATTCCATTATTTTTAATAATTTCCGGAATTCCACCGACTTCAGAGGCGATTATTGGCAAAGGAATCATCATAGCCTCGAGATTTACGAGTCCGAATCCTTCGCGACGAGAGGGGAGACAGAAAATATTGGAACTTTTTAGGAGGCGCGGAATTCTTTTCTTTTTTCCCAGAAGAATGGCATGACGTTCGATTTTTAATTTTTTGATGAGTTTTTCGAGATTACCGCGATTCGGCCCGTCACCAATAAGAACAACTTTTGTGTTCGGAAAATCTGCGACGATTTCAGGGATGGCTTGTAGGAGGTATTTCTGACCTTTTCTTTCGTGAAGTTCCGCGATGCAAGTTACGATGAATGTGTCCTCTTTTGCTCCAAAAACCTCTTTTTTGGTTGATTTGATGTCATCTTCTGTGATTCGCAGTAGTTGTGATTGCCACCAGGTTGTGTCGATGCCGTTGTGGATTAGTTCTATTTTGTGTGCTTGTTTCGGGTAAAGGTCTGAAAGCAGTTTTTTATTGTTTTGCGATATTGCGATGATTTTTTTTACTTTGTCCAGACTTCTTTTTTTGAAGAAATTTTTGAATGTCGGGAGGCGAAATGGATCGTGTTCGGTTGTGACGAGAGGAATTTTCGCCCCTAACATATATGCAAATCTGCAACTGGCGGGATTCCAGATATGCGCGTGCAGAAGATCGATTTCTTCTTTTTTAATGATTTTTTTTAATTGGGTAAAATGTCGCGGATCGTGTTTGTGTTTTACATTGATGCGAATTACTTTAATTTCTTCTTTTTCAAAATTTTCGCACCATTTATCAAGTTCCGGATATTGGCTACAAGCCAAGATCGGTGTGAATTTTTCTTTATCTAAAAATTTGGCTAAGAGAAACATTTGGAGCTCGGCTCCGCCGGTTTGTGGCGTGTCTGTGTATAGAAGAATTTTTTTCACGCTAAGAGTATAGCGGTGAGAGATTTTCTTGCAACAAATAAGCGGAAATGATAGTTTTTTGATTGTGAAATTTTGTTAGAATTGTTCGCTTCGCTCACAATCAGGGTCAGTAGCTCAGTTGGTAGAGCAGTTGCCTCTTAAGCAATTGGTCCCGGGTTCGAGTCCCGGCTGACCCACCATTTCAAATTGACCAAATTATTGAACTGTGATAGCTTCCATCGGTCAAAACATTTTGTTGTCCAAGGGGAGCATAGTCGAGTTTCATTCTAGACATTCAAAGTTTGATAATCTAATAATTTTCTTACACATTACACAATGGAAGAAGGAATTATCGCTCGTCTTACGGACAGAGGATTCGGATTCATCTCTCGAGAGGGACAGGAAAAGGATCTTTTTTTCCACTCAAATGAGCTTGTAGATGTAGAGTTTAACGACCTTAACGAAGGAGACAAAGTGACTTTTGAAGTTGCTGACGGTCCTAAAGGTCCTAACGCTACAAAAGTTAGCCTCGTTAAAGAAGGTTAATATCTCTTGAGGATTTTATTGTCCTCAATGACCAACATCGCTTTTTGTCCTTCCAGGACGTTGCTTTTGCTACCGGCCCAGTCGTGTATTGCGTCGAAGAAGAGTTGTTGGTCATATATATAGTTTTGTCCGAATTGTGTTCCCGGATCGTTTGTGTAGAAATTATTTTCATCATAACCGGTCAATACGAGTACGTGGTATGGGGGACCCGGGTAAATGTAATTTTTGTTGCCGACCTGTTGTCCGGCGAATGGAACTATTATCGGATATCCCATTGAAATTAGTTTTTTGATGTTTTCGATTGTGACTTCGTCTCCGGTGTAAACTTTTACCTTTTTGCCGTAGTATTCAGCGGTGATTTTTTGCATTTCGAATGCTCCGACGTCTACAGCGTATCCTTGGTCCGCGACCCAACCGGTTAAAGCGAGGATTTCGGAATCCGCGGATTCGGTGGTTAGTGGCTTTTCGTTGTGGTAATAATCGATCATGATCATTGATGCTTCTTCGCATGCTTCGTCGTATGGGATAACCCATTTTTGGGTTGGGGCTTGTGCCGTGAATTGGACATTGAGTTGTTTTGTTTCTGTGAGTTCTGTGGATTCGTTGTTTAGTGGATCGAATATTTCCGGGTTTTGCGATGGTCTTATTTCTTTTTCTGATGGATTGAAATTTTGTACTCTTACTATCATTTCCGCCATTTGTCCTCTGTTTACATCTTGATCAACCCGGAAAAAATCTAATGGTACAAAATCGGTTTTCATTGAAAAGTCGATAATTGGTTTGTACCAAACATCTGTTAATGATTCATTTAAAAAACTTTCGTAAGATTCTAATTCATAAACTTCCATTATTATTTTCAATGCTTCCACTAATTTTACAGAATTATTTGGCCCGAAGGTCCCATCGCCATATCCGTGAACGTATCCTTCCTGTTTCGCGAAGCATATGTAGCCTGATGCCCAGGAATCTGTAGATACATCGCTGAAACAGTTGTCAGAGTTTATGCTTGTTATAGGATCTTTTCCGAAGCTTTCTAACGCGATTTTTAAGAGCTCTGAACGGGTTAAGACCCTTTCTGGCTTATATGTGCCGTCATCGTAACCTTGCACGATTCCTTGTTCGGTAATGGAATGAATTGCGCTTGCGTATAGGTTATCAGGGCTTACATCAAGATATACACTATTATTCTCAGCAAAGGCTGTGCTTGAGAATAGGGTTAGGAACGTTAGGATTGTGCTTAATAGTCTTTTCATGAATTATGTAAAATGGTTATGATTTTTACCATAATGAGTGTGGGTTGTCAAGCATGGAGTTTGCTTGTATTGCTTTAGGTGCTCTTGACAAACAATGACAACTGTGGCAAAGTTTGGAACTTAGTGGTTCTAATTTTTATGAATTATGAATACAGAGGCTTTGAGGGAAAATCCTCAAGATCACGATTTGGATGAAATAGATGGTATGGAATCCGCTTTATCGGCGGTAGACGGACGATTGTCGAAGAATGTTCTCGTGCCGGAAGATGATTTGGTGCGTGGATTGAAGGCAGGAGATAATAAAAGTTTCAAAGAATTGCAGAGATTGTATTATCCGCGTCTTTATGCGTTTGCGGCAAAAAAATTGTGGAATAAGGAGGATGCTGAAGATGTGCTCCAGCAGGCTTTTCTGAAGGTGTTTAGGTATATTAAAGCTTTTGAGGATGGTAGAAATCTTATTTCCTGGATGTTTGCGGTAGTAAATAATTTGTGTAAAGATGTATTGGGAAAAAGAATGCGAAGAAATGAGGTTCCATTGCCTGATTGGGAGAATGTGGTTGATGATGAGGTGATGCCATTTGATTTTCGGTCTTTTGGAGAGGCTCCTGATGTTTGCTTAATGCGCCGGAGGACTATGTATAAGTTGGCTGAAGTTGTGGACAGTTTGTTTCCTGAGTTAAAGCAGGCTTTATTGATGTATCATTTAGAGGGGAGAAATTACAAAGAAATGGCTGAAAGAATGGGTGTTCCCGCTGGTACTGTAAATAGTCGTCTATTTCGTGCAAGGCAACAGGTATGTTTGGCAATGAGTGAATATTTGTAAGACGGCTTCCTTATTTCCTCTTTTATTTCCGGAGAAAACGGGTAAAATTTTATTGGTAATATTTAACCAGCTTTTTTCTATGGAACAATTTGAAGAAATTTTGGGATATGAGTTGTGGGGGAATTCTGTTTATGATTATGGGTTTGCCTTTATTGTTTTTGTCGGTCTTTTGGTCGTTTTTAAGCTTTTCAAGATTATTGTTGTGAGGCGGATTGGCAAGTTGGCGAAGAAAACCAAGAATGATTTTGATGACGAGCTGATAAAGGCGATAAAAGCTATTTCGCCTTTGTTTTATTTTGTTGTGGCTTTGTATTTTCCCCTTAGGATGCTTGTTGTAAATCCTAAAGCAGATGAGGTGATTGCGGGAGTGTTTTTGGTTGTGATTGTTTATCAGGTTGTGAAAACTCTCCAGACTTTGATCGAATATGCTCTTATGCGTTTTGCTTCCAAGAGAGATGGGAAAGGGGCGCAGGCGGAGACGACTTTTGTGGGAATTAAGCTGATTGTCGGGATAGTGCTTTGGATGGTCGCGATTTTGTTGATTTTGTCGAATTTGGGATTTAATATCACTTCTCTTATCGCGAGTTTGGGTATTGGAGGTTTGGCGATTGCGTTTGCTGTGCAGAATATTTTGGCTGATTTGTTTAGTTCATTTTCAATTTATTTCGACAAGCCTTTTGCAGTGGGGGACAGTATCAAGCTTGGTGAGCAGATAGGGACTGTGAAGTATATAGGACTGAAAACAACGCGTATTCAGACTTTGGATGGTGATGAGCTTGTTGTTAGTAATAGCGAACTTACCACAAGTCAGGTGAGGAATTTTGGGAAAATGAAACGTCGTCGGATAAAGACGAGTATTGGAGTGGAATATGGAACTCCTTTGGCGAAATTGAAAAAAATTAATGAGATTGTGAAAGGGATTATTAATGGTGTGAAGGATACTGAATTTAATCGGTGTCATTTTAAGGAGTTTGGAGATTTTAGTTTGAATTACGAAATTGTATTTTTTGTAATGTCGGGTGAGATGACGGAATATCTGGATCGTCAGCAGGAGATTAATTTTGCTTTGGTGCAGGCGTTTGAGAAAGAAGGAATCGAGATGGCGTTCCCGACTCAGACCGTGCATGTGAAGAAGGATTAGGCTTGTTCGTACATTCTTGCGGCCATTTGTCCGGCTCTTTTGCTTAGGTGAACTTTATCGGCGAGGGTTCCAGGCAAACAATGTCCATTAGGTGCGACTTTTTTTGCCAGATCTACGGAGTTATTTGTTAGACCTTGTTCCCGAATTCTTTTGTTGAATTCGTTGAGTCTTCGCTTTTTTTTGGGTCCGTGTTTGTCGTATGGTTGATTTGTTGCTATTAGAACTTCTTTTACTCCCCATGCCTTAAAGAATCTAATTATTTTTTTGTGTCTTTCAATGCTTTTGTTTATTGCTTTATCCGCATTGCCTGATGTGTGTATGCCGTTAAGGGCGAAGCCGGCTAAGATTACTGTTTTTGGTGGTGTAAAATGTTTTATATCCGGCCAGATGTGTTTTTTGAAATGACTGAAAAAATTTCCCGCGTGGTAGGCGCCTATTCCGACTCTTGCGATATTTTTTTTGAGATGATAATGGAGTACACCAGATACCGAACTACTCCCCAAAACCAATTTTTCTTGTCCGTTTGTCCATTTTATTACGCCGTTTCTTTTGTATGGACCTGCACTGAATTTTTTTGCAAGTGATTCACCGGGTTTTGCTGGTGGTAGTGTTTCTCTTTTTGGTATTTCTGTATGTTTGAACATTTTCATAGACAATCCTGCACGTTGTCTTCCTCTTTTAAATCTGTCGGCCGGGATTTCTATATATATGCAGAAAAGTGCTGTTAATTCTGCTATTGATGCTCCTGCTCTTGCGGCAGCTAATAATTTTTTGCTTCCGGGTCTTCTACTTTTAATTCTTCTTATGACTTTTCGGCAGTTTTTTACCGGATCCAACATATCTAATCTGAATTGTTCTCTTCTCCTTTTTACCTCAGCCCTTTGAGTTTCTGTCATTCCTCTTTTCATTGGAACCGAAGCTGTTGCGTTCATTTGAAATAGTCCAAAACTAGCTTCTCGAAGTCTTCCTTTTTTGTCGTAATATCCTTTTTCTTTCCAACCACGATTTTTTATTTTACAAGTTGATTGGATATTTCGTAAACCTGATTCCCAATACGCATTTACAATTGCTGCTGCGATTAATGATTTTGGGAGACCTGCTTTTGTAAATTCTCTTTCAATGATTATTGCGTGTTTGAGTTGGAGTTTTGTTAATTTCTTTCTCCATTTTTCGGTAAGTTGGGAGACTGCATTTTTTTTGGAATTTATATGTAAGTCCAGTTTTCCATCCTTTTTATATATTCCTTGTCCAGGAGAGTAAGCTGAAGCTGCGTAGGATTCTTCGGTTTGTTTGTATTCTTTAGCGTGCGCTTTTCGGGCTTCGTCTTCTTTATTTAGTATTTTTATGTCCACTTCTTCTTTGTCGTCGAGAATTGTGACTTTGTCGCCGGAGAATGTTGCGATGTATTCTTTTGTGTTTATGTCGCAAAATCCCACCCGTCCTTTGTGTTGACCGGAGGGAACTATCATTCTTTCAGCTATTATTGGGTTTTCGCCGGCTTTTTCGATCTTGAGTCGTTTTACGCATAAGAAGATTTCTCCCAATCCGATTTTGTATTCGTGGGAGGAAGCTACTTGTGTGTAATTTAGGGTGTATGAATCTTTGCCGCATTTTGAGGTGTACGCCTTGATTCTTTTTACCATTTCCGCTTTTCTGTTTAATATGCGATCTTTGGGCGATTCTTTCTTTTTTGGAATGAGGATTCGTGGATTTTTTCTAATGTCGGATATGGACAAAGCTCGCAATGTTTTTCTGTCTTCGTCTGCCGTGGGTTTGTCGATTTTTTTCACTTCTTCCAGGTATTTGCTGTGGAGTTTTCCGGGTGGGTTTTTTCGTGGACTTGGTAGTGTTGCGGCGGGAGCTTCGCTCATATTTTTTCTATTGGCGCTTAATTTTTGTTTTGCCGCTTTTTTGAGTTTTTCAGATTTGGCTTTTACCACCGATTTAACGACTTTTGGAGTTTGTCGAACAGTTCTCTTTTTGGGTTTATTGCCTAACTTTCCTTTTCCTGGTTCTGTCATTTTTTATTTTTATTTTATCCATGTATTTTAGCACAAAAAGCGGTTTTTATCAACTGACGAACCGTGTATAATTGATCGTTGTAAGATCTTTTCTGTAAATTTCTATGAAGAAAGCTACTTTATTCCAAAAAGCGAAAGATAAATATGTTCGGTGTCAGGCATGTCGGCACAATTGTGTGATTGCGCCTGGTTCTAGCGGGATTTGCGGTGTACGGCAAAATATTGATGGTGAGCTTTATCTTCGGGTTTACGGGAAGGCCATAGCGGTGCATGTTGATCCTATTGAGAAGAAGCCCCTTTACCATTTTATGCCTGGATCTGATGTTTTTTCTTTTGGAACGATCGGCTGTAATTTTCGGTGTACTTTTTGTCAGAATTGGGATATTTCTCAAGCTGTTGAGCTTGTTAGGGAGCGGTACAAGAAGAAGAAAGGTGAAACCGAAGTTATGATTGGAGAGATATGTGATGAGGGTCAGGATCTTCCTCCGGAAAAGATTGTTGAACATTGTCGGGAGCAAAATATTCCCGTTATCGCTTATACTTACAATGAACCGACGATTTTTGCGGAATATGCGGGGGATACCGCGAAGTTGGCGCGTGAACATGGTATTAAAAATATTTTTGTGACGAATGGCTACGAATCCGAGGAATGTCTGGAATATATGAAAGATTGGTGTGACGCGATGAATATTGATATCAAAGCTTTTGATCAAAAGTTTTATACAGAAATCTGTGGAGGGGCTAAGCTACAAGGAGTTCTCGACACTGTTAAAAAGGCATATGAGCTTGGAATTTTTCTGGAATGTACGACTTTGGTGATTCCGGGTGTGAATGACAGTGATGAGGAGCTTCGTGGAATCGCGAAGTTTTTGGCGGATATTTCCGTTGAAATTCCGTGGCATGTGACCGCTTTTTATCCCGATTATAAAATGCAGGACAAGGATCCGACTTCCGCTTCTGATTTGGAGAGGGCGTGGAAGATTGGGAAGGATGCGGGGCTGAAATATGTTTATACAGGGAATTTGCCTGAGGGAGGGCATGATAATACTGTTTGTCCCGGTTGCGGGGAGGTTTTGGTGGAGCGGCGCGGGATGTCGTGTGCGGGCTGTAACGTGAAAGATGGGAAATGTCCGAAATGCGGGGAAGTTGTACCGGGAGTTTGGAATTAAATCTTAAAAATTTTGAATATGGAAAATGGAGGTGTGAGGGAGCCGGCTGTGGCGGATATGTTTTATCCGGGGAATAGTGATGCTTTGAAGCAGATGATTCTTGAGTATTTGGAGAAAGCTGAAGTTGGAAAGGTTCCGGGCCGGTTGAAGGCCGTGATTGTTCCGCATGCGGGGTATATTTATTCGGGTCCTGTTGCGGCATATTCATACAAGTTGATCAAAAAATTAGATCAAGAACGGAGGTGGAAGATTTTGTTGCTTGGGCCGGTTCATCAGATTCCTATTAGTGGGGCGGCCGCTCCTGCTTTTAGCCAGTGGAAGACGCCTTTGGGGGTTGTGGATGTAAGGGATGTTAGGGATGAAATAGGGGAGAGTGATCTTATTTCCGATATTCCGGAGGCCGGAGTGAATGAACATTCTTTGGAGGTGCAGGTGCCTTTTTTGCAGATGGTTCTAAAAGGGGGTTTTGATCTTTATCCATTAGTGCTTGGGAATTTTCGGGCGGAGCTATTGGTGGAAGGATTGGCTGATTTTTGCGCACGGGATGATGTTATTACTGTGGTCAGTAGTGATCTTAGTCATTATCTTCCTTATGATGATGCCAAAAAAGTGGATAAGGTGACTTGTGAGGCTGTTTGCGGTCTTGATGTTGGGAAGATGGAAAGGGAGGGTGATGCTTGTGGCAAGGCGGGGATTTTGACTTTACTGCATTTGGCAAAACGATTGGAATGGAAGTGCAAGATGCTGGATTATAGAAATAGTGGTGATACGGCCGGGGATAAGAGTAGAGTTGTGGGATATGGTGCATGGGGCTTTGTGCGAGCGCACGGCGCGAGCGCGAGCAAGGCGAAAAATCTGGCTTAGCCAGTTTTGAGCCGAAGTGAGCTTATAAAACAATTTATTATGAAAAAAGAAATTCAAGATTATTTGCTTGCGGTTGCGAAGAATGCGATTGCTAAGGAGTTGGGGAAAGAGGAGGTGAAGGTTGGGAGGCCCGATGCTGAAGTTTTGGGAGAGAAACGTGGAGTTTTTGTGACTCTTGAATCCGGTGGACGGCTTCGAGGTTGTATCGGAAATATTACGCCTGTTTATCCTTTGGAAGAAGCGGTGCAGAAGAATGCAGCGAGTGCGGCTTTTGATGATCCCAGATTTGCGCCTTTATTTGCGGAGGAATTTTCCGATATTGAGATTGAGGTTTCTGTTTTGACTGTTCCGGAGAAATTGGAATATAAGGATGCGGATGATTTGTTGGCGAAGCTTACGGTAGGTGAGGATGGAGTTGTTTTGAAGAAAGGTTATTATGAGGCCACTTATCTTCCACAGGTTTGGGATGAAATTAAGGAAAAAGAAACTTTTTTGCAGTCTTTGTGCATGAAGGCTGGAATGCCGGCGGATGAGTGGAAGAAGGGAGAGCTTGAGGTTTTGACTTATAAGGTGGAGTTGTTAAAATGAGAGAAGTTTGGTTTGTACTTTGCCCGGGTGGCGGAATTGGTAGACGCTCAGGACTTAAAATCCTGTTCTAGCAATAGAGTGCGGGTTCGATTCCCGCCCCGGGCACCATTCAATCATATTTCTCATGGTGGATTGTTTCTTCTTTGAGTCCTTTTGCTTTGAGAATTTCATGTACGCTTTCGATCATCGCATTTAGACCACAGATGTATGCTTCGGTGTTTTCCGGATCGATTTTTAGTGGTTCCAGGATTGATGTTACTCGTCCTTTGTGTCCTTGCCAGGAATCTTCTTCCGGTTGGGAGAGAGTTAAGTCGAATGAAAAATTGTCATGGGATTTTGCGAGTTGTTCGAAATGGTCTTTGTAAAAAATATCTTTTATGTGTCTTAGCCCGAAATACAGATGCATAGGTTGCGAATTTCCTTTGGTGAGTTCGTTTTCGATTATTGATTTTAGTGGGGCGATGCCTGTTCCTGTTGCAATGAATAAGATTGTTTTATTGGGATTTGAGGAAAATGTGAATTTTCCGTTCGGTCCGGTAAATTCGACTTCGTCACCTTTTTTTAATGAATTCAACCAGTTGCTTCCTCGTCCGTTCGGGATTGTTTTTATACAAAGTTCAAATGAGTTTTTGTTTAGTGGCGGGGAAGCGATTGAATATGCTCGAAAGCACGGAGTGGGGGAGTTGTCCGCTATTTTCAGTGTTATAAATTGGCCTGCATCAAACTCAAAACTTTCTTCTGTTTCAAAATATAATTCGAAAACATCATGAGTCAGTTCTTTTTTTTCTGTTACTTTTGCCTTGTTCATTTTTTTTCAATCAGTTCTAGGCAAAATAGGTGTAGTAGCTAAGAGCCGCTCCGATTGCTACCGCTATGAGTCCGCTAAGATAAAGGAGTGCCAGATTATTCTTTATTTCCATCATTTTTTTCAGTACAGATCCGGGAAGCAAGAAATAACCGGCACCTTTTACCAAGAGGATCCAACCCATTAAAGTTACCAAGAGCCAGACATTCCATTCCCAGACGTTATACATTCTAATAACGATCAATCCGAGAACAGGATAAAGAAACATTAGGGGAAATAGAGATAAATGGTCTTTTTGCCATTTGCCCATGAGTTTTTGCCATACTTTTGCGTAAAGCAAAACAGACAGCCCGATTAGTAGATAAACCGGTCCTGCGATTTCAGCAATTTTCACTGCATTTTCCATATAAAATGGATTAGGAAATAAGGTGCGTTTATTGTAAAGGAAAAGTTGGGATTTGTGAAGGGGAATGGAAATTTGATTTGGGGAGGCGGGGTGAGTATAATTTGGGGTGCAGGATTTTGTGAGGATTTAATTTAATTTTTTTTTATGTTTCAGTCTACTTATTTTTTGATGGTTGTTTGGTTTTTTAGGGAAAAGAGATATAATTGTTTCACTTTGAATTTTAAAGTCGATGGTTTATGAGTGTTGTTTATGTCTTTATAGATAGTCAAAATTTAAATTTGTCGGTCAAGTCTGTTGGATGGAAGTTGGATTTTAATAAATTCAGAACTTATCTTGAGGATAAATTTAATGTTGATAAAGCATTTTTATTTTTAGGCTATATTGAAGGAAATGAAAAAATGTATAAATCTTTGCAGAAAGCGGGTTATATTCTTATTTTTAAGCCGACTTTGAAATATAGAGACGGAACTATTAAGGGAAATTGCGATGCGGAATTGGTTTTACATTGTATGATTGAAAAAGACAATTTTGATAAAGCTATTATTGTTGCTGGTGATGGAGATTATCATTGTTTGATCGAATATTTAATAGATGAAGAAAAATTGTTTAAGGTTGGAATTCCGAATAATAAGAATTATTCAGCTTTATTGAGAAAATTTTCTCAATATTTTTTTTATGTAGATAAATTGAGGGGTAAATTAGAATATGAATCAAAAAAAGAGGCATAAGCTTGGGACTGACCCCTCGCGTAGCCTCTTATGGTGATCATTCTTATTTTATCACTCTGTGTACACAACAGTCAATATTAGATTGATATTGATGTAATATTATTTGCTTGGAGGCGCCACCCGGATTCGAACCGGGGAATAAAGGTTTTGCAAACCTCTGCCTTAACCACTTGGCCATGGCGCCTTGATTTCCTTCACTTCTCTTCTTCCCGTTCTTGATTTTAGGAATTTTTCCCGTTTTATTGCGTCTTGTTTTGTTGAAAATTCTTCTTTGTGTATTAATTTTAAAGGTCGTCTATTTCGAGTAGATTTTACCATTCCTTGAGTGTGTTCTGATAGTCTTCTTTCGAGATTTGAGGTGTAACCTGTGTAGTTTTTCTTATCTTTTAAACTTTCTAATATGTATATGTAGTGTTTTTTCATTATGACTTGAGATACCACCTGGATTCGCCCGGCAGAATGCCGGGTTGCAAACCTCTGCCTTAACCACTTGGCCATGGCGCCTTGATTGATTATTTTAACGCGAATGAGTTTAACATTCTATCAAGATAATTGACAACGGTTTCATCTTCTTCGCGCAGACTTGCGGTTGTTACTATGTATCCGACTCCATTATGGATTACGTAAATTTGTCCAAAATAAATTATCGGATCGGACGCGGTTTTCTTGCCGCTGAATATTATTCTTTCTCCGTTTACGAAATTTTCTCCAGAGGGTACATCAATTTTTTCACTGCTTATTCCTTCAAACGAAACGAGGCTGTCTTTAGCTTTTGTTTTACTGCTTATAGCCAGGTCTGATGCGGATATACCTTCTTCCACATTTATCGCGGAAATACTCAGGTTGGCCGTAAATATTTCACTTTTAATGTTGTTGCGGAAATCTACAATGACTTCTGTCGGGACATTGGATGTGAAGTCCTCTGCTTCAATTATTTCCCAGTCTTGCGGTACGAGAATTGAAAAATTGGTGTGGTTGTATTCTATTTCACCTGCGGCTGGTTCGCTTGTAGTGGTCTCCTCTCCGATTCCCAGGCATCCAGTTAAAATCAGGGGAATGATTCCGAAAATTATTAGAGATTTTTTCATATGAAATTAATTATATTGATTGCTTTGATGTTAGCATAATTTTTCCGGATTTGAAGCTAAGAAAACTTGACTTTATTATCGCGATATCTATAAACTTCAGCCGTTATTTTTTAGCGCAGGCAAATATGAAGATTGGTATTCTTTCGTTTCGTTCTTTAGACAGGAGGGCATCTGAAGAGGAGCTTGCTATTAAAAGAGCGGCTAAGCAGTTGGGGTATGTCTGCAGGATATTTAGAGCATCCAGGTTTCAGATGGTTTATGATCAACAGTCTCCGTGGCTTTTATATAATGGTAAACCTTTTCCAAAATATGATGTGGTTATTACCAGGCCTTCGATTCTCCGAAATGTGGATCTTAGGATTGCTCTTATTGAACAGATGGAGATGATGAGGATTTTGCTTTTTAATAAATATGAGTCAATTTTGAAGACGAAGAATAAGATTAAGACAATGCAGATTTTGGATCATTATAAGATTCCGATTCCGAAAACTGTAGTGGTGCATAGACCTGAGGATTTGAAGCAGGCGGTGAATTCTGTTGGGGGTTTTCCTGTTATTGTGAAGCAGCCTTTTGGGTCTTTTGGGTCCGGAGTTACCATTATTGAAAGTATGAGGGCCTTGCAGTCTGTTCTTATTTGGGATAAACCGATGTACTTATTGCAGCAATATGTGAAGTATTCAAAGGGGAAAGATATTAGAGTCTTTGTGGTGAATGGAAATGTTGTTGGTTCAATGATGAGGTCTGCGAAGAAGGGGGAATTCAGGTCGAATATTGAGCTTGGTGGTGTCGGAAGTCCTGTTGAAATTACTGAGGAAGAGGTGAATATTTCGTTGCGGTCAATTCAGGCTTTGGATTTGAATTATGGAGGTGTGGATATAATGAGGGGAAGATCCGGTCCTGTTGTTTTGGAAGTTAATTCCAATCCGGGGTTTAAAGAGTTGGAACAGGCAACCGGAATTGATATTGCAAAAAGTGTTGTTGAATATGCTGTTGAATATGCCGAAAGATATAAACAGCAGAATGGAGATTCTTAAGAGCTTCTAAGCTTTTCGTTTTTGAATTATTGAATCGATAATTCCGTATTTTTTAGCTTCGTCCGCACTCATGAAGAAATCTCTGTCTGTATCTTTTTCGATTGTTCTCATTGGTTGTCCGGTGTGGCCGACAAGAAGCTTATTTAATCTATCCTTTGTTTTCATAATATGATCCGCGTGGATTCTGATGTCAGAAGCTTGTCCTTCAGTTCCTCCGAGAGGCTGATGAATCATTACTTCGGAATTCGGTAGCGCAAATCTTTTTCCTTTTGTTCCTCCAGCAAGAAGTACCGCTCCCATTGAAGCCGCTATTCCAACACATACTGTGGAAACATCCGGTTTGATGTATTGCATGGTGTCGTAGATTGCGAGACCCGCGGTTACGTGACCGCCAGGGCTGTGAATGTACATAGTAATATCCTGGTTTGGGCTGTCATTTTCCAGAAATAGTAATTGGGCGATTATCAGATTCGCGACGTTGCTGTCGATTACTGTGCCGAGGAAAATTACTCTGTCCTTTAATAGTCGTGAAAAAATATCAAAAGCTCTTTCGCCCTGATGGGTTTTTTCGATTACAGTAGGAACGAGGATTGAGTTATTTACTGGATCTGCGATACCACCAGCATTTCTTTTGTTTGTCATTTTTGTAGGAATTAAGTGTAAGTATTGATGAATGTCATCTGGAGAAGTATACCAGAATTTGGCTTTGTGTTCAGCTCCTTATGGTTGACTTAGCGTATAAATGGTTTTGGAATATGTCTTTTAAAATAGGTTGACTTTGCTATTTATTTTAAATAAACTGCTTCTGCTATGGTGATATTGAAGACTGTCACTGTTCTTTAACATTTAGAGCGTAGTAGAGAAACTGATGTTTTAATCAAAAACAAATTTCTCCACGACTCTAAGTCGTGGTTCAAAAACTTTTTTAACGAAGAGTTTGATCCTGGCTCAGGGTTAACGCTGGCGGTATGTATAATACATGCAAGTCGAGCGCCTCGCACTTTGTTTACAATAGAATTATTGCCGATAAAGTGCGAGGAGCGGCGAACGGCTGAGTAACACGTTAGTAACTGCCCCAAACTCAGGGATAACATCTAGAAATAGGTGCTAATACCGGATAGTCCCGAAAGGGTAAAGATTTTTCGGTTTGGGAGGTGCTTGCGGCCTATCAGTTAGTTGGTGAGGTAATGGCTCACCAAGACTATGACGGGTAGCTGGTCTGAGAGGACGATCAGCCAGAATGGGACTGAGACACGGCCCATACTCCTACGGGAGGCAGCAGTAAAGAATCTTTCGCAATGGGGGAAACCCTGACGAAGCAATACCGCGTGAGTGATGAAGGTCGAAAGATCGTAAAGCTCTTTTCTGAGGGAAGAATTCTGACGGTACCTTAGGAATAAGCACCGGCTAACTCCGTGCCAGCAGCCGCGGTAATACGGAGGGTGCAAGCGTTACCCGGAATCATTGGGCGTAAAGCGTCCGCAGG
>JAUVQE010000075.1 GCA_030598325.1 Nitrospirota bacterium
GTTGGCTCTGCAAAGCTTGTGGATCAGCTAAATCGAGTTTGAAAATGGCTGTGTCGATATTTTTTTCCACTAAATTTTTTTCTCCCAAAATCGCAATCAATTCCGAAAAGCACAAGTGACGTTTTCTCCCTAATTCAAAAGCAAATAAATTCATACGATTATGTTATACGAACTACGTAAAATATCAATGGAGCAATGGTTTGTGATTACGGCCTTTGTTCTCAGCATTATTGTGAGCTTTCTGTTTGGATTTGTGGTGTTTCGGTATTGGCAGATTGATGTTTGTAAACCACCTATGGAAGTTGTGCAAGAGGACTTTTGAAAGTGAGATTGAGTTTGTGGTCGGTGCGGGGTATTTTTTCCGAGCGAAATTATAATTAAAATTAACCAAAAAATTATGGCAATGTCATTAAACAAAGTGCAGTTAATAGGGAATTTGACTCGTGATCCGGAGCTTAAGCAGATTCCCGGAGGGCAGGTCGTCGCGAGTTTTGGGATAGCTACGAATTTTACGTGGAAAGATCAGAGCGGAGAACGTCAATCGAAAGCTGAATTTCATAATATTGTCGCGTGGAGGAAATTGGCGGAAATTTGCGGGCAATATTTGAAAAAGGGCGCGAAAGTTTATATTGAAGGTCGTCTGCAGACTCGTGATTGGGAAGGTGAAGATGGAACAAAGAGGTACAGAACCGAGATTACGGCGGATAATATGATTATGCTGGATGGCAGGCGTGATGGGGGAAGTGGAGCTCCGATGGAGCGTGAGGTGGCCCTAAAGGATGACCGTGAGGCCTCTGGAATTCCTACTGAAACAGTTGCTAAAACTGAGGGAGGAGATCTTCCCGATGTGAAGGATCCTGTGACTGCTAGTGATGGTGAGAAGAAGAAGGATGAGGATGTGACTATTGATGATTTGCCGTTTTAGGCGTTCAATAGGGAAATGCTGAAAAAGCTTAAAATTTTTCACTCAAGTGTCCCGACCCTGCGGGTGCCCGGGACATGACTCTCGCGAGCCCTCGCAATTTAATAAGGGGCACCTAATCAAGTGTGCACATGATAGACCTCGTGAAGAGGTGATAAATCAGAGGTGGACCAGGCGCCCCAACGTATTGCTCTTTAATTTCTAAAGAGCGGTGGTTGCAAGAAACACCCAACGATAAGTTTCTTACAAAGTCTACAATAAGGTGTAGACGCCTCCCTACCGTTCTTTGGTGTTTTATTTTAGAACGGAGAACACCTTGCCGTTCTTTTTTGTTTTTGTTTTGGAGGGCTTTTCCACATGAATGAGAGGAAAAGTACTCAAATTTTTGTTGAGTTTGTTTTTGTTTTTTGTCCCTCATGAAGAGGGAACTTTACGGTGGCTATTAGTTGGGGTAGCCATCGAAAAGTAGGGAGCAGAGGCAGAGAAGGGGGTTCTCTGTCTCTGGCCCCCACTTTTCACCGTAAGGGTTTTGACCGGAAGTCAAAGGATACAACGGTAGGAATTTCAAAGAACAAACTGAGATGAATTGATTAATTATATCAAATTTTTGGCTTTTTTTCAATGCTTGGGTATAATCGGCGCATGGGTAAAAAGCAATATTCGGGCAAATTGTTTCTGATTGTTGGTCCTTCCGGTTCAGGAAAGGGGACTGTTATTAACAGGCTGAAAGAGCGTTTTTCCGATTTTGTGTATCCTGTTTCGTATACTACCCGTGAGCCTCGAAGGAGCGAGAAGGATGGGGAAAGTTATCATTTTGTATCAAAAGACGAGTTTGAGCGGATGATTAAGGGCGATGAATTTTTGGAATACGCGATTGTTCATTCCGATAATTATTATGGAACTTCCAGGGAACAGATCCTGGGGCCTTTGGCTACCGGTGCTGTTGTTGTGCGGGAAGTTGATATTCAGGGGTTTCATTCGATTCGCGATCTTGTTCCAAAAGAAAATCTGGTTTCGATATTTATGAAAGTCAGCACTCTGGAAGATCTGAAAGGCCGGATTCTGAGACGGGGGAAAATGAGTGATGAGGAATTGAAAAAACGTATGGATAGCGCTCTTAAGGAAATCGCGCAAGCGGGGGAATGTGATTATGAAGTCGAAAATGCGTGGGGAAAGATTGCCGAATGTGTGAAAAGTGTTGCAAAAATTATTCTTGATGAGATAGACTCTCTTTAATTAAATTATCA
>JAUVQE010000033.1 GCA_030598325.1 Nitrospirota bacterium
AATGGGGGTGTAGGTCTCTTTTGAAAAAAATTCTGTACACTTTAAAGGAAGTACTAATTTTAATGCGGTGAGAATGTTGAGAACAGCGGTCTACCCAAGCTTCGCGACCGATCTGCAGGCGCCTTTTGCAGTGCTTTTGACACAGGCAAAAGGAGTTAGCAAGGTGTTTGAAACATTATTCGAAGGCAGGCTGAATTATTTGTTTGAGCTGGAAAAAATGGGAGCTTATATAGAATTTTTAAATCCGCATCAAGCGCTCATAATCGGACCGGCAAAATTAAAAGGGATTCCTATATCAAGTTGCGACATAAGAGCGGGAGCGGCAATGGTCATAGCGGCATTAATCGCGGAAGGGAAAACGGAAATTTCAAATATAAACTATATTGATAGGGGATACGAAAATCTTTCCAAAAAACTAACTTCACTTGGGGCGGATATTAAAAGAGTTTAGAAATATATGGATTGCGGGTTTTTGTTTTAGGAATTTTAAAACCTTCTCGAAACGTCCTCGTTTTTTTTCGCTTTGCTCGAAAAACTTGCGGATTGTTTCTGCGAGGCTTTTATAAATTCCCAAAACAACCCACAATCAAATTTTCAAAACTCAAATTCTACCCGCCCATCCAAATCGGTTCGATAAATTTCCTCAACTCCCCCCAATTCCAAATTATCCAATGCTTCCTCATGCGGATGGTCAAATCTGTTATCAACTCCACAGGAAATCACAGCAACCGCGGGACTGACTTTTCCCAAAAACTCCAAGCTCGATGCGGTCTTACTCCCATGATGCCCGACCTGTAAAATATCCGAATCCATAAAAGCCCCCGACTCCACAAGCTCGACCTCTCCTTCAATTTCCAGATCCCCGGTGATCAAAATACTTTTGTCCCGATAAGAAATTCGAACGGAAATAGAAGAATTATTTATATTTCCAAAACTTTTTCCATAAAAACTTTCAAAAGGATAGATAACATCAACCACAACATTACCAAATAAAAAACCAGTCCCACTCTCCGCAATAAATACAGGAATTTCCTGACCCAAAATCTCTCCCAAAAATTCCAGATAAGTGGAATCACCGGAATAAACTCCATTAATCAAAACATTCTCCACTTCAAACCTCTTCAAAACCTCAACCAGCCCATCAATATGATCGGCATGCGGATGAGTCAAAATCACAAGGTCCAAAGACTTGTCAAAAAACGGCAGTAGAGCCCCAAGTTCTTCAATCACAATATTCCCGGGCCCTCCATCAATCAAAATCTGATGATTGTCGGGAGTTTTTACCAAAGTTGCGTCACCCTGTCCCACATTCAAAAAATAAATATGAAATTTATCATCAGGCAACTGCGCAAATAAAACATACAAAGCGACCACACTCAGCGCCGCAACTGCCAAAAACACCTTCCTAAATTTTGCAGGGATCTCAATCATGCGGAGATCATCCCATACAAACTTAAAATAATTCTAAAATCTTAACCGTTTCAAATTATTTTCTGTTTTTTCTTCGGTTTACAAGCCTTCCAAGTCCAAGAGATACAAGTACCAGTCCAACAATTCCCGGACCGGTTTTAGCCAAAACAACCTTTTTAATTATACCTTCACTCTCGTTTCCAGCATCGTCCTTCTGTGTAACTTTAAACCAATATTCTCCGGCCTCAAGGTCGGAAACTTCATGATCCTGCGCACTGGAAGAAAGTGTAGCGTCTCTATCATATTCTTCGCTATCGGAACTCATATACACAATCTGCTGAACGACATCATCGACATCCGCGGATTTCATCCAGGTAAGTTTAACAAGGAATTTGCCGGCTTCTTCAACGATTTCAGCCGCAAGACCGGAAGCATCTGCCGGAGCCTGCGCATCCGCCACATCATCATCGTCGTCATCATCTCCAGCGGCAATACCGTCAAAAAGTCCACTGCTTCTTGCCACAGAGATTTCATTTCCGAATACATCTTCTATATCCAAAGCGGTAACAACATAAGATGTCGCGCTTTGAGGACTTGTGGTAATCAAAGCCGCCGCGTCTTCAACATCATCGCCATTCGCTATTAATTCAACCCCAAGAATAGTAAGAACCAAAGTCGGAAAATCTTCCGCGACAATCACAAAATTTTCTGAAGGATCAATGCTCAATACAACAGCCTCGTCAAATTCAACCACCACATGAGTATTATCAACATCTTCAACATCAATCAATATAGGACCCTCAGAATCCCCTTCATCTATGTCCGCTCCACTACCCGCAAAGATAGCAGTATCGGAAGTGCCACTGTTAATAGGATTTCCGGACACATCTTCAATATCCGAAGTAACTGTTAATGTATATGTAGTTCCTTCAACCTGTTCATCGGTGGTAAGAATAACGGAAACACCGCTCTCATCCTCATCGTCCATTTCAGCGGCAAGAACTACCAATGGCTCTAACAGATCATCGTCTTCAATTTGGAATGCATCCTGCGGATCTTCATCCGGAAGAACAATCTCTTCGGAAAAAACCACCCTGACCTGTTCTTTATTAAGAGCTTCAGCCTCGGAAACCGTTGGGGCGGTATCATCCGCGTAATCCCCGGCGCTTTCACTTGGAGTCAAAGCAAGTTCCTCGGCCCATCGCAAACTTTCATTCGCTTCGGCGTCATAAGCCACAACCGAAAAGAAATATTCAGTATCATTGCTAAGTTCAGTCAATAAATACTCGGTTACATTTTCAACATCCACAATATTGTCATAAGACTTTCCGGGCTCATCGACGGTTACCAGCCCATAATGAACATAATACCCCTCGACGCCTACATTATCTGTAACCGCGTTCCAGGTCAGCCTGACAGCTTCATTATAAGCCGTACCCTGGAAGTTTTCGACATCATCCGGGTCTTCCGTATCTTGGGCAAAAGCCGGAGATATCATTAGAGCAGTTATCGAAACCACTCCTAGAATTGAAAACAACAATTTTACTATTTTTTTCATTTTTGTTTTTGTTAATTTTTATTTGAATTTTTATCAGGGAATTATACCAAAAAACGCAAACAAAATCAATCACCCAAGGTTGGAAACACTATTTTTGAAGAGGTTTTTTATTTAATTTGTGAATTTTAACCTTTGTCACACCTTTTTTATCGGTTTTAATAACACAAATCTTAACTCTGGAGAATTTAATAATTTCGCCTTCCCGGGGAAATCTATGAAGATAATCATTTATCATTGTATTAATGGTATCCCTCTCATTCGCATCCATTTTTATTCTAAAAAAATCATTTACATCTTCCACCAAAGCGGATCCGGTAGTAATAATCGTATGACCATCAATAATCTCAATCGGCTTTTGTGCCACATCCTCCTCATCAACAATTTCTCCCACGATCTCCTCAAGCAAATTCTCCATTGTAACAATTCCCGCAGTTCCGCCATGATCATCAATAACAACCGCGATATGTCGATGCTTCCTTTGGAATTCCCTGAAAAGCTTGTCGATTTTTTTGGACAAAGGAACCTGAATTGGAGGCATTAAATTGAGTTTTTCCAGTTTCTTGCTTGATAAATGCTGTTTGGAATACTTCAAAAGCTCTTTTATAGAAATGATCCCCACAATATTATCAATATCCTTTTCATAAACGGGAAGTCTCGAATGAGAATGTTTTATAGCGAAATCAACCGCTTCCTGAATAGTCATATTACTGTCGAGAGCTTCAATGGCGACACGAGGAGTCATAACTTCTTCGACTTCAATATCATTAAATTCCAAAACATTTTCCATAAGTTCCTTTTCTTGTTTATCAATGGCTCCCTCCTGAGCGCCGATTTTTAACATTGCGACAATTTCCCCTTCGGTAACCGTATATTTACTATTACTTCCAAAAAGAAAATTAGTGAGATCAACAACTTTGTTGAAAGCCCATACCAAAGGAAAAAGAAGAATCTGAAGGTAGTAAATCGGACGCGCCATTACTAAAGAAACCCCAACAGCATGCTGATGAGCGAAAGATTTTGGAGTGATTTCCCCAAATACCAATATAAAGAAAGTCATTACTCCGGTGGCAATTCCAATACCACTGGAAGCAAAAATTCCGGTAAAAAGAACAGCCGCATAAGCACTGGCTCCAATATTCACAACATTATTTCCAATCAGAATCGTGATCAGAAGTTTATGTGGATCATTCTTCAATTTCTGCAAAATCTTACTGTTTCGTGTCTTTTTTTCCACCAATTCATCAACTTTGGACTTGGTTAAAGACACCAAAGCAGTCTCGCTTCCCGAAAATATGGCGGAAAAGACGATAAGAACTATTAATATAAGAAATTGAGAGTACATATACTTTAAAAGTAGCCTGACTATAATACATAAATTCTCTAGGATTTAAAACACATTTGAAGTAAAATAATTCGGGAAACAAGGGGCATAATTAGAAAACACATGTATTTTAATATTGATAAAGAGATATTTCAGCAACATCCTGATCTCAAAGTGGGTGTGATCTTGATAAATGATATAAACAATTCAAAAAGGGTTTCGGGAATTGAAAGCCTGCTTAGAGGGATATGCGCCCAAAGACAAAAACAATACGTCGACAAAGATCTCGACACGGATCCAATGGTATCCGTCTGGAATCAGGCATACGGAAGATTTGGAATAAACCCAAGGAAAAACACGCCATCAATCGCGGCTTTGCTAAAAAGAGCAAAATCCGGAAAAGAAATACCTCACGTAAACGCGCTGGTTGATTTATACAATTATTACTCGCTAAAATATTTTATTCCAATTGGGGGCGAGGATATAGACTGGTTATGCGGAGACCTGAATTTGGCTTATACAAAAGGCGGAGAGTCATTCAGACCGATGGATTCAATAGAGGTGCAAAAAGCCGTGGAAGGGGAAATAGCTTATCTGGATGATGGGGGAATAACATGCCGATACTGGAATTACAGAGAATGTGAGCGGACAAAATTTACGCGAAGAACGGTCAACGCGGTGCTGATGGTTGAGGATTTGAGCAAAATACATATGGATGAATTTGGGAAAATTCTGAATGAAATCAAAAACGGGATTATTAAATATATTGGAGGAGAAGTCGCGACGTGCATATTAACCGAAGAAAATTCGGGAATAGATCTCGGGGTCACAGGCAGAAAAAACGTGGACGATTCAAGAGTGCCTCAGCAAGAAAAAGCACATTTCCAAGAACAGGAGCTAAAAAAAAAAGCAAAAACCCCGACTGGGAGCAAATCAACCAAATCATCAAAAACCAAGTCAGACAAAAAATCTACAACCTCTAGTAAAAAACTCTCCATTGCAGACAAGTCTGTTCTAGCGGAACAAGTCAAAGAACTGCTCCAAAAAGCGGTGATAAAATTATTTCCAAAAGTAGATACCGCACCTGCCGGCAAGCAGAAAGAAGTAAAAATTGAACATCCCGCCGACGAAACACACGGAGATTATGCTTCGAATATTGCCTTGCAGATCACAAAAGATTTAGGTGAGCCTCCACAAGAAATCGCGAAAAAAATCATCAAAAATATAGAAAAAAGCGATCTCATCGATAAAATACAAATCGCGGGACCGGGTTTCATAAATTTTTACATTTCTGAAAAAACACTCGAAAACGAGGTCGGAAAAATTCTAAAAGAAAAAGATTCCTACGGTTCATCCAAAGAAAACGGAAAAAATATAGTCATCGATTATTCCCAACCGAATATAGCGAAACCGCTGGGGGCTCACCATTTGCTTTCGACGGTAATCGGGCAGAGCCTTTACAATATTTACAAATTTCTCGGATACAATTGCGTCGGGATAAATTATATAGGGGATTGGGGAACTCAATTCGGGCGGCTTACATATGCCTATAAAGAGTGGGGTGATAAGGTGAAAATCGAAAAAGACCCCATAAATGAACTGTTGAAGTTGTATGTTCGTTTTCACGATGAATCGGAAAAAAATCCGGAACTTGAGCAAAAAGGGAGAGATGAATTTAAAAAATTGGAAGACGGGGACGGCGAAAATACGAAATTGTGGGAATGGTTTTGCGAAGTAAGTCTGGATGAAGTGCAAAAAACTTACGATTTTCTGGGAGGAATTCATTTTGACCATATTCAGGGGGAAAGTTTTTATAACGATAAAATGGACGAAATCCTCGCAAAAGGGAAAAAGAAGGGAGTTTTTGTAAAAGGGGAAGAAGGGGCATTGATAGTAAAATTTGAAAACGACAAATATCCGCCATATCTGGTGCAAAAATCGGATGGGGCAACGCTTTATTCCACACGCGACCTTGCCGCGATAAATTACAGGGAAGGGGAGTGGAATCCGGAGAAAATTTTGTATGTTGTGGATGTGGCGCAATCACTTCATTTTCAACAATTATTTGAAACTTCCGAAATGCTTGGTCTCACGGACGCGGAACTTGAGCACGTGGTTTTTGGAAGAATGCAGTTTAAGGATAAAAAAATGAGCACAAGAAAGGGGAATATTATTCTTTTAGACGAAGTGCTGAAAAAAGCAGTCGAAAAAGCAGGAAAAATTGTTGAAGAAAAAAACAGGGAACTGAAAAATAAGGATGAAGTCGCCCATAAAATAGGTGTCGGAGCGGTAAAATACATGGTGCTTTCCCAAAACCGGACTACAAATATCACCTTCGACTGGGAAAAAATACTTTCCCTGGAAGGAAACAGCGCGCCTTATCTGCAGTACACATACGCCAGAGCGAAAAGTATTTTGAGGAAAGCTACTGAAACCAAGACCCAAGAAAAGCAAAGCCCGGAAAACACATCAAACGCGGAAGAAATCAAAACAAAAACCACATCACTACTGAGGTTGCTGGCAAAATTCAAAGAATACATTATCTATGCCGCAGAAGAATACAAACCCAATATTCTCGCGAACTACCTCCATGAAATCGCCCAAAAATTCAATTCTTTTTATAATAGTGTGCCGGTTTTGCGAGCGGAAGAAAAAGAAAGGGAGAAATTACTCAAAATAGTGGAAGCAACGAGCCGGGTTCTAAAAAACGGACTCACGTTATTGGGAGTTGAAGTCGCCGAAAAGATGTAATATACTTCACGAGGCCTCGAAAAGGAGCTTGAAAACACGGAGAGATGGCTGAGCGGTCGAAAGCGATAGTCTTGAAAACTATTGTCCCTTCACGGGGACCCAGGGTTCGAATCCCTGTCTCTCCGCCATTTAATAAAGAGTTTGCAACAGCCCCTATTCCAAACTTATCACCACATGGAATTAGAAAAACAAGCAGAAATCATCCAGCTCCTAAAAAAGATAGAACAAAACACAGCACCACCTCCACTATGGTACCGCATTACAAAATTTATCTTTACCCACTTGTTAACGATAATCGTAATAATAATTACGGCATATCTTGTATGGAAAATGTATAGCCTACTCGGATCAGTTTCCGATAAAGTAACTTCAATTCGAGAGAGCGTATCAGAGCTATTAACACTTCCGGAAGATTGGAAATTTTGGGAGTAAACTATTTTATACTAATTAAAAATTATTATAATTAACAATAAAAATATGAATAAACAACGTCTCGGAATATTGATTGCCGCCGTCGCAGGAATGCTGGCAACCTTTTTGCCATGGATAAACATGTCATTTATGGGCTCAGTTGCCGGAAGCGAAGGAGACGGCTGGATTTCATTCGGATTTTTTGCCGTAGTACTAATATTGGTACTCACCGGCGACAAAAAAACCAGACTCGCAGGGAAAAAATTTATCGCGTCACTGGTTATGGCCGTACTGGCGGGAGCACTTGGAATCTGGAAAATAGTGGATTTCAAAAGCTCAATGTCGGAAGCAATGGGTGGAAGTTTTTCCATAGGCATCGGGTTGTACCTAATGGTTTTGGCGGCAATAGCGGTATTGGTAATAGGATTCATAATAAAGCCAACAACACCAGCCAGCCCACCAGCAACTCCACCAACCACCCCGCCAACCACGAAAAAATAATCACAGAGATTTAAAGCGGGCTTTTTATTTGTTTAAGACCTCTTTTTGTAACTTTTGTATAAATTTGCGTAGTCGAAATGTCTTTATGCCCGAGCATTTCCTGAATAAAACGGATATCCGTACCCATCTCAAGTAAATGCGTCGCAAAACTATGCCTCAGGCTATGGAATCCAACTTTTCGCCTTGTTTTTGCCAATTCCAAAGCCCTGCCAAAAACTTTTTGCGGCGTCCTCACATGCAACCCTCCACCCCTTTGACTTTCAAAAACGTAATCACGCCCTTTCTTCCCATCCACAAACTCACTTAACTCATCACTCATCTTCTCCGGCAAAATAGTAACCCTGTCCTTACCTCCCTTAGCCGCCTTCAAATAAATCAATTCATCATAAAAATCCAAATCTTCCACGCGAATTTTCACAACTTCACTTACTCTAAGCCCCGACCCATAAGCCAGCGAAACCATCAACCGGTGTTTCTGATTTCGAATCACACTAATGACTTTCTTTACCTCCTCCTGCGACAAAACCACCGGCAATTTCACATTCCTCCTCGCAAATTTAAGATTAATCCTCTGCGAAAGTCCAAGAACATACCTATAAAAAAACTTAACCGCATTAAGGTAAAGGTTAACAGTTTGCGGCGAAAGCCCCTTGTCCTGAAGCCCCACCAAAAACTTTTTCAATTCAAACTCATCCCAATCCAAAAAGTTTTCTCCTTTATAGTCCAAATATTTTCCACAACAAAAAAGATAACTTTTCCGAGTTTTAAAAGCATAATTTCTGACTCTCAGCTCAAGACTCATCGCCGAAAGCAATTTTTCTTTCTCCATACCAAAACCCTACCCCCTAAACATAAAAAAATTATTAAATTTCCCTAAAAAAATCCTAAAAACCAAAATTCCCTCTTAACCTCCCCCCAAAAAACATTTATAGTACGGATTGAAAGAAGTTGGCCGAAATAATAAAATAATTTTTGACTTATTTGATTATTTTTGTATAATACTACCTTAATCTTAATTTTAATCATATGGAAATTCTTTGGAAAGATGAGAGCACTCATTATGGAACAGTGAATCGAGGACCAGCCAAGGACGAACGTGGCTTTATCTCACAACAATCACGTTTAGGATTAAAGCGCAGGCTTGTAACTGCCCTAGAAAGAAAAAAAATTTGTAGTTGCGACGGAACTGTTCGCGCTTTAGAAACAGAATGTCCTGCCAACGAATTCAATATTAATGATGAAGAAGATCGCAAAGCAAAAATATTTCAATGGTGCCAGCATTACGGAAGATGCGCAATAAGAGTTATTGCAAACGATAAATCAATTTACCCCAAAAGGTAGAATATTACTTCGGCCAACAGAGACTATACGGCTCCCCTTCGGGTCGCCCATGTTTGCCAGTGATCCGCCTTCGGCGTAGTCTATCACTGGCAAACATCGTATGAGTCTCCGCCGTTGTACGCCATGCTCCTTTTAGTCGCACAGCGCACAACAGTGCCTATATGGTTCGGTCTTTTTAGGCTGGCTTCGCACAGCCAAAATCCCTCACCCAACTTGACCAGAGGTACGCCTTCGGCTTATTCTACCTCTGCTCAAATTCACATAGGCACAGCCGTTAGCTGCCATGTTTTTTTACATGTAATTCTAATGAAAACCCATCTTCCAATGTTATTAATACCGCTTCAATGAGATTTCCTGGATTTATATTTGCTCCTGGACATAACCTAAGCACTATATTTCCTCCAGCACTTTTATATATTTGATGAACTCCATACACTCCTCTAAATCTTTGAATTATAAAATCGATATCCGCATCTGAAAGATCGCTAATTATTATTCTCCTTGAATTATAAGGAATTGCATCCAAATCCGACGAAAGTCGGACTATTTCATATTTACTATAATCAATTCCTACTAATTGTTCTGCAGAAGATTCTAGACCCATAAAAATATATTCTATTAAGGCAAAAGTCTAAGAAAAAATATTAAAATAATCAATAGAAAAAACACAGGCAGCTAACAGAGACTATACGGCTCCCCTTTCGGGTCGCTCATATTTGCCAGTGATCCGCCTTCGGCGTAGTCTACCACTGGCAAACATCGTATGAGTCTCTGCCGTTGTCTGAAATAAATCTGGAATTCAGCTATAATCTAAACAGTTATTAAGTATATCAATGAACAAACACATTGTCGCAATCGGGGGCGGAGAAATTCGCCAATTAAAAACACTAGCAATCGACAAAGAAATCATTTCTTTATCAGGTAAAAAGCATCCCCGATTGCTCTTTATACCCACAGCAAGCAGCGATAAAAAAAACTATGTACAAGCAATAAAGAAAGTTTATGGCAAAAAACTTGGATGTAAAATCAACAACTTGCTGTTGGTTAGTGAAAACCCAAGCAAAAAAGAGATAAAGGAGAAAATTCTTTCTGCTGATATTATTTATGTTGGCGGCGGCAATACATTAAAAATGATGAAATTATGGCGACGACTTGGAGTTGATAAATTGCTCAAGTCCGCCTACAAAAACGGTACAATACTTTGCGGCATAAGTGCAGGTGCAATCTGCTGGTTTGAATATGGGCACA
>JAUVQE010000026.1 GCA_030598325.1 Nitrospirota bacterium
CTGTTTATTCCGATACGGTTGCCGATTATGTCGGTTTTGTTGATGAAATAAGAGTTACCGATAGTGAATATGCGGATGAGCTTGACCAATATGTTGAGGAGAAAATTTTGTTGCAGAAGAAAAATTTGAGTTTGTTGTTGCCCGATTCTCCTGCGTATGAAATAAAAGAAATAGTGGATGAGCTTGAGTTATTGATTGCGGAGGACGAGAGAGAGGAAGTAAAAATTATTAGTGAACAGCAACTTGATAAATTATCTGAGGCTGAGGATGTTTTTGAGCAGGGTGATGAGGAGTTGGCTGAACAGATTGTTGATGAATATAAAGAAGAGGTGGATGAGATGATACAGGTGATTGATTCTTTGGATGAGAAAGAGGCTGTTTTGAAAGAGGAATTGATTGAAAATATTGAGGAAGGGATTGAATTGTTGGATGCGATTGTGGAAGTCGAAGTGGTTGAGTATGTTAAATATGAACCCGTTGTTGAGGTTATTGTTGAAGAGGAATATGGGATTGTGATTGAGGGGGATAAGCCTTTATCTCCGTTGTTGGTACAATAAATGTTTTAATATAAGGATTTGGGAATTTTAAAAACTTTCTCGAAACGTCCTCGTTTTTTTTCGCTTTGCTCGAAAAACTTGCGGATTGTTTCTGCGAGAGTTTTTAAAATTCCCAAACCCTAACTAAAAGAAAACATTTATTAAACCGAGGATTGTTCCGAAGACGGTCATTATTCCTCCTACTATCCAAAAGCGCATTACCACGGTGGATTCTTTCCAGCCGGATTGTTCAAAATGATGATGGAGTGGCGCTATTTTAAATACTTTTTTCTTGAAGAATTTTTTGGAAACGAGCTGAATAATTACGGATAAGGTTTCTATTACAAAAATAAATCCGATTATTAAAAGTGTCAGGGTTTGTCCTGTCAGCATGGCGATAACTCCCAGGGTTGCGCCGAGGGCGAGTGAGCCGGTGTCTCCCATGTAGAATTTGGCGGGGGGAATGTTGAACCAAAGAAACGCAAGCAGGGCTCCGGCGATTACGCTACAGAGCGTTGCGAGGATAAGGAGGCCTTCTGCGTAGGCAATGAGCCCAAAGGCACCAAACGCCATGATTAAAAGCCCGCTGGCCAGTCCGTCCAGACCATCTGTGAAATTTACAGAATTTGCTGTGGCGATTATTACGAGTATGAATATTGGGATATACAGCCAACCTACTTCGATAGGGCCAACGCTTGGGAGGGGGATGTTTATGGTGTCAAAACCCAGTTTGCTGTAGAACCACCATGCTCCAACGGCGGAGAAGATTGTGAGCCAGATGAGTTTGAGTTTTGCGCTTAATCCTTTCGTTTTTCCTATTCCTTTTACGTTTAAAATGTCGTCAACCGCTCCCAGAATTCCACATGTTGCGAGGGTGAATAGGGGAATCCATGTTTCATTTCTGTTGAGGAGTGAGTATTTGAATAATCCGGTTTTTTGAAAGATTATTGAAATTATTACGGTTAGTAAAATTGTTCCCCAGATGAGCAGTCCTCCCATTGTTGGAGTACCGCTTTTTTTTGCGTGGAGTGCGCTAAAAAGGCTGGCATCCTCTCCCGATAAGGTTTTTTCTCTGATTTGTTTGCCGATGCGGAATTTTACTAATTGCCTTGTGAACCAAGGAGTCAGGATAAGTGATATCAAAAAGGCTAAGGTTCCCGATCCTGCTATAATTAATAAATTCCCTATTGTTTCCGAGTAGTTTGATAAGTCCATGGGTGGGATTTTACCACTTGTAAGCTCTGAAAATCCAGTCTACAAGGATTTTGGTTTCCTGGAATCTTGCCGGGCTGTCCAGTACCACTGTTATTATTTCATTATCTGCTTCTGTTTCCGCGATTGCGACGAGGCAGAGGCCTGCGCCGTCTGTTTTTCCGGTTTTAAGGCCTTTTATGTTTAGGAAATTATTTTCGAGCAGTTGGTTTGTAGATTTAAGTTTGTGTGTATAAGTGCCGTCAGTGGATTTCACTTCCAGCTCTTTTAATTTTGCGGCGTGTCTGACGAATTGGTTTTTGTAAATGTATTGTCCTAATTTTGCGACGTCGAATGCGGAAGAATAATTGTCGTATCCGTCTAATCCGATTGGATTTGAGAAGTGAGTGTCTTCCAGTCCGAGGGCACGGGCTTTTTGGTTCATTTTTTCGACAAATTTTTCTACAGTTCCTGAGTTGTGTTCCGCTAACGCGATCGCGGCGTCGTTTGCGGAATGGATGATTGCTCCGTAGAGCAGGTTCTCCAGCGCTATTTGTTCATCAGCTCTTAAGAACATTTGTGATCCTTCTACGTTTGCGGCGTTGTGACTTACCGCGACTACTTCATTTAGTTTGTTTTCTTCTATTATTATTGACGCTGTCATTAGTTTTGTTATTGAGGCTATTTTTAATCTTTCGTGTGTGTTTTTTTCGAATAAAATTTTGTTTGAATTAAGGTCCATAACTATGCTTGATTCCGCCTCTATAATTGGAGAAATAAAGACCGGATCTTTTACAGGGGCCGTTGATTTTACTTCAATGAAATTCGATATATTGAAATTTGAAAATACCAGATCTGTCGGAGTAATTATTGAAGGAGGCATTGTTGCCGCTATATATAGGCTGATTAAACTAGTTAGCATTGATTTCGTTTAGAGTTAATTCTCGGTATTCCCCTTTTTTAAGAGAACCAAGAGATATTTTGTCGATGCGGATTCTTTGTAAGTATTTCACATCGTGCTTGAGCTGTGCAAACATTTTTCTGATTTGTCTATTGCGTCCTTCGTGAATTGTTACTGTAAGGGTTGTTTGTTTGAGTGATTCTTTTATGATTTTGATTTTTGCCGGAGAGGTCTTTTTTCCTTCCAGCATTATTCCTTTTTCTAATGCGGATTTTTCTTTGTCGGAAAGCATACCTTTAATTTTTACGAAATATTCTTTTTCACATTCAAATCTGGGATGGGTGTGTTTGTTTATAAATTCTCCGTCGTTGCTGAACAAAATGAGTCCTTCGGTGTTTTTATCCAGTCTTCCCACCGGTTTTAGGTTTTCGATTTTTGGAACAAGGCTCATGACGGTTTTTCGGTTTAGATCATCGCTTCTTGTTGTTATGAAATTGGCGGGTTTGTTTAAGGCGAGGTAGATTTTTTTGGTTTGGTGGGTGATTAAATTTTCGTTGATTGTTTCCGCTTCGCTGCCGCGTATTGTGATTTTGTCTTTTTTCGGATCAATTTGGGTTCCGATTTTGGCTGGTTTGTTGTTTATGAAAATTTTGCCTGCCTGGATAAGTTCGTCGGCTTTTCTTCTTGAATAAGATGTGTTTGAGGATATGAATTTATTCAGTCTCATTTTCATTTGTTTGGAGGTCCGGGTTTTCTGATGTGCCATTAAGGTTTATAAACGGGTTTGTTGAGTGTGTTGGGGAGGGCAAATAGTAAAAATCATCAAGCAGGTAGTCATTTGAATTTACGTAATAGCTTCCCAGTTCGATTATCAGATCCGATTCCTCAAGATAATTTTTATATTCTTCCGGGATTTGTGTACTTAATTCTCCCGGGATATATTTTTGAAGAAAACCAATAGCTTCCGGTACTGATTCTACAGGTTCTCCGTTGCCATCGTATAATTGTTGATAATAGTACGTTGTTTTATCAAGGCTTGTGGAAGCGGCGTTTCCGAATCCGACTACATCAAAACAGTATCTTTGTAAAACTTGTTTTGTTTCTCCCGCGATTCCGTATTCCGCGGTGGCGTTTAGCACATAAAGTTTGCTGTTTTCTTGTGAAATTAACGGATAATTGAAGATTAAATCTGCGTACATGAGTATTTTTTCATATCCGCCTGCCGGGATTAGCACAAACTGGTCGTTGTAATATTCCGGGTTGGGCGGGTATACAAAGCCTCCGCATTTGATTGGGTCGTCGTGTAGCAATCTTTGGGTGATCGAATCTTGTCCATATTCCGAGGCTATTGCTCCAAGGGTTAGTATTTCTCCAACTTTGATATTTGTGTCTATATTTGATTTAAGGGCATTGAGCAGTTTTTTTATTTTATCCCGATTTAAAATTGTTTCTGTTTGGAGGGCTTTTTCTTTTATCGCATAGATGATTTGTTGTTGTCTTTGTGCTCTGTCGAAGTCTGATGTGGTTTTTCGGCTTCTGGCGTATTTGAGGGCGGTTTCTCCATCCAAATGATGTTGTCCCGCTGAAATGCTGAATGTTTCATAAAGAAATGTTCCGTCTTTTGGGTAGTAGGGGTCGTAAATATCTTCTTCAACAAAAATGTCGATACCGCCCAGTGCGTCCACCAGATCTTTGAATCCCTGGAAGTTGATTCTGGCCCAATAATGTATTTCTGTTCCCGTTAGTCTTTCCACTTTTCCTTTGAGATACTCTATGCCTTTTATTTCGCTTTCATAATAAATTTTTCCGTAATGTAATGCTTCGTTTATTTTTGAATTGCCGACTTCTTCATCTTTTATGTATAAATCCCGAGGTATTGACAACATGCTTATGAGTTTATTCTCGTCATCGAGGCTTGCCAGGATTATTGTGTCGGTTAGGTCGGCTCCTTCGTGATTTTTGTCTCCGGTCCCGAGTATTAAGAAATTTGTGTGTCCGTATTCGTCCGTAATTAGTTCATCTCCCGCTATTTTTAGGAAGACATTAAAATTTATATTGCCGACGGCTTTAACTATTCCGACCAAAAGCAGAATTACTATAACAATCGATATTATTATAGGGATTTTTATCTTGATGATTCGCTTTGCTTTTGGGGATTTGGGTGACGCTTTTGATTGCGTTTTTGATGGTTTGTTGCTGATTTTTTTGACTTTGAAAATCATTTTATTTGTTTAGCATAAACGCTGTGTGGATGAGTCCGATTTTGTCCAATTGGATGTCTATTCCAATACTGCGCCAGTCGTCGTTTATGATTGAATTTTCTTCTTCTAAAATTGAGAATAAAATATCCGGCCATGTGTTGTAAGTTCGTCCTATGTATTGTGAGGTTCCGCCTATATCGTAGAGGTTTAAGGCGTCTATCAAATCGTTTTCTGTTATTGTTTCTTCGTCGATTATTGCTAAATCGTTGAGGTATTTACATGCGGATTCGATGTCGTTTGCGTATCTGAGTAGAGGCAGGTTGTTTGAATTTCTTTCCAACGCTATTTCTGAGAGAAGTTCGTCTTCGTAGTTTTCCAAATCGTTTTCGCTTATTTTTTCCGTTGAAAACTCTTCGGTTACGTAGAGGTATCCGTTGTCCAGTGAAATTCCGATGCCAACGATTTCCCAATTTGGGTCCAGAATGTTTTCGCGATGGCTCCCACTTCTCATTAATCCGAGATGCGCAAATTTGATCGATATGTCTTTCGCGATATTTTCGGAAACCGGGGTTAAGATTCCGGCTTCTATTCTTCTGTCGTCCGGTGTCTGGTTTTCCGAGTTAATATGCCCAAAAAACTCATCTTCCACCATGTCGTTCGAGTGATCCTGGGCAAGATTATTTAAATCCGTGTCCATGGATACTTCAGAGAGTCCGTGGTTAGAGCGGCTTTCATTTATTTCTTCCAGAAGGTCTTCTCTCAGTGTATTTAAATTGAAATTTCCGGAGAAGAAAAATCTTTCGTTGAGATCAAAGTAATCTGGAATGAGCGGGATTATGTTTCCTACGTATACGGGGTGATTTATTGTGGGTGAGCCGTTTTTATTTAATATTTCGACGATAAAACGACCTTCGTCCTTGATGGTGTATTCAAATCTAAAATTGTCGCCGTCTTCTATGATTTCCGTGCCGAAATAGTTGATTGTCGGGTCTATAGTGGAAAGCGTAACCGGTTCTACGAATCCATTAGGTTTTATTACATAAGCGTTTGTTTGGGTGTCTGTGTTTACAGTTCCCGAGAATAATATTTTTTCAGAATTGCTTAATAATGTGTCCGGGGGGTTGGCTGAAATTTCATCTTTTGAGATATTGTCGTAGGTGTGTTGTACGGCTTTGAATGTTTTTTCGGAGCTTTTTGAATAACCCGAGGATATTTTTACAGGCTTGATTGTGTCTAATTCGGCTGTTTTTGTGTAGTACGTGACGGTACCTTCGGAAAAATTTTCAAAATCGCTATAGTTTACGGGGATTGTGTCCAGATTTTGTCTGGAGATGTATTGTGTGGATTTGCTGTCTTGTTCAAGTGTCAGTATTTTAAGCAGGTTTGATGGGGCGGAGAATTCCGCGAATGTTGTGTCGTTTTTGTAGTCTATGTCTAGGGAGCTGAGTTCTTTTTCCGGCTCTTTTTGGCTTGTGGGTTCCGGGAGTGAGGGTAGAACTGACATGTCCGCGAGTTTGGTATTTCCTGAAGTTCCCAAAATTATTCCTATATGGTAATTTCCGCTATTTTTAAAGTAAATTGGTATTTCAAACCGGTTGTTTTCCAAATCTCCGGTAAAAAGCAGATAATCGGTGTTGTCATCATCGTTGGTATCTAAAAATACCGTTATTTTGTCACTACCGTCGAGTGTTAATTCCCCTTCGATTATATATACTTCGTTTTTGTAGAATGTGTTGGGGAGGACTCCGTCGAGAGCGATGTTGTCGAAGAATGTTCTAGAGATTTCTTCGTAGTCGTGTGGGGTGAACGAAAGTTCTTCATCGTTTGTGTCGTCGGTTTTTGCTGTGTTGTCTGCTGAATATTCCGCTTCTATTTCTTCGTTGGGTACGGTGTTTTGTGTTTCGTCTTCGGTGATTTCGTTGATTAAAGTTCTGTATATTATTTCGCTAATATTTGCTCTTGTCATTAAGTCACTCGGGTTGAAAAAGTCCTCGGTTTCTTCCAGGTAGTCGTTGGTGTGAGCGAAAACCACGTATTTTGTGTACCATGCTGTTGCGGAAATGTCTGTGTATGGGAGAGAGTTGATTTCCTGAGGGAGATCCCATTGTTGGACCTCTCCAAGGATTTTTAGGGCTTCGACTTTGTTTATTGTCTGGTTTGGTTTGAATGTCCCGTCGATGTAGCCCACGATCCAGTTTTCTGTGTAGGCTTTTTTTATGTATGGGGTGAACCATTCTTCGTTTTTGGTGTCGGAAAAGGGAAGTGTGATTTCGTTTTTATCCAGCGTAATACCTGATCCTTCGAGGATTATTTTTAGGAATTCTGCACGATTGATTTCTTGTGCGGGCTGGAAAGTTCCGTCCGAATAGCCTTGTATTATGTCGTTTTCCTGCAGATAGATGATTGCTGTGTAGTTTTTGTTGTTTTTGAAGAGGTCGGTGAAGCTTGCTGAGGCTGTTTGGATGTTTATTGTTATGAGTAGTGTGAGGACTGACAGGGCTGATAGTGCTGTTTTTATTGTCGGTGTTGTTGGGAATTTTTTCATTTTTTGAATTTAAGCGTTCCCGCTAATGTTACTGATTTTTGGGGATTTTATCAATTTAAGATTTTAGAATTTTTTTAAGTTTGGGGTGTAGTTTTTTTGATATGAATAAAAGTGATTGGTTTTTGGTGGTGGTGGTGTGCTTTTTGTTTGGGATTTTGTTTGGTGAATATTATTTGGAGGGGGAGGGGGTGCGGAATGTGGTTTTGGGAGTGTTGTTAATGGTGGTGCTTCGATATTTTGTCAGAATTTTTGGGGTTTCGTTTGTTCGGGTTTTGTTTTTTGGGGTTTTGTTTGTGGCTTTTGGGTTTTTTCGGTTTGTTTTTTCTTTTGAGGGAGGGGATGGGCATATCATGAATTTTCAGGGGTGGTTTGAGTTTGAGGGGTGTGTTGTTGAGGAGACTGATGTGAGGGCGGATAAGGTGAAATATGTGATTGAGGCTGAACGTATTTTGGTTGATGAGGGGTGGATTTATGTTTCGGGGAGGGTTCTTGTAAGTGGGAGTAGATATCCGGTTTACAAATATGGAGATTGCTTGAAGATTGGCGGAAAACTGCAGAAGCCTGAGAAAATCGAGGATTTTGCGTATGACAAGTATTTGAACAGATATTCGATCTATTCTGTTGTGTACAGGGCTGGAATTGAGAAAATTTCCGGTGGGGAGGGGAGTGTGTTTTTTGGAACGATTTTTCGTGTGAAGGAGATTTTTGAGGGGAAATTGAATAAGGTTTTCGCGGAGCCTTATGGTGGATTTATGGCGGGATTGATTTTGGGTAGTCGGAAGGGGATTAGTGAAAATCTTATGAACAGTTTTAATAAAACGGGGCTGACGCATATTGTCGCGGTGAGCGGTTATAATGTTGCTTTGGTGGTTGTGGTTGTATGCGGGCTTTTTAGTTTTTTTACGAGGAGGGTGAAGGTTGTTTTGTCGATATTTTTTATCGCGGTTTTTGTGATTTTGGTGGGGGCGAGCGCGAGTGTGGTTCGGGCCGGTGTTATGGGAGGGATTTCGCTTATCGCTTTGTGGTTTGGGAGGCAGTATTTTGTTTTTTTGAGTTTGATGGCGTCGGCGTTTTTGATGAATTTATGGAATCCAAAAATTCTTGTTTATGATGTTGGATTTCAATTGTCTTTTCTCGCCACTCTTGGGATTGTGATTTTTTCTCCCGTTTTGGAAAGGTTTTTGAAATGGGTGCCTCAGGTTTTGGGATTGCGCGAGGCTTTGCAATTGACTTTGTCCGCCCAGATAATTGTTTTACCGATAATTATTTTGAATTTTGAGAGATTTTCTCTTGTTGCGCCTATTGCCAATGTGTTTGTTTTGCCTTTAATTCCTTTCGCGATGTTGTTTGGATTTATTGCTGTGTTTTTTGGTGAGCTGTTTGGTTTTTTGGGATATTTGATCTTAAAAATAATAATATTTTTTGTTGAAATATTTGGTTCTTTGGAATTTGCGTCTATAGATATTAAATGGACATGGGGGATTGCCGTTTTTTATTATGTTGTTTTGGCTAAATTTTGTATAGAAAGATTTTGCTCACCTTCCCCTTCTTCGGAATGATTTTTTTTGGTTTTAAAGATCCGATATGGAACGCGTATGATATTATTTTAGTTCCTTTTTTTAATTCTTTTTCGAATTTTTTCTGAAATTTTGCAAGAGATTTCGGCATCATGTAGCAGATAATTATGTCTGCATCTGAAATATCATGTTTTAGGAAATTTCCGCGAACCATTTTTCCTTTCCATGAGAAAAACCATTGTCGGAGTTTTGCTAAAAAATAGACAAAAGGGTCGAGTTCGAAACCGGTTGCTTTTGCGTGGTAGTCTTTTACGGCGAAGTGGATAAATCTGCCATCTCCGGCACCGATATCATAGACCTTGTCGCCTTTTTTTATGTCAGCGTATTCAAGAATTTTGTGGACTGCTGGCAGGGGGGTGGGGACAAACGGACCTCCGCCGAAAATCATTATGTAAAAGCCGGTTGTCAGGAAGGCAATTATGATCAGGACTATGATGAGTGTGATTATTCCGAGGATCATGTAAACAAGGGTAGCATTTTTCGGTTTGGCCCGAAAGTCATCTCCTCAATCTTTCGTGGGAGTGGGTTTCTTTTTCGACGAGGTCTTTTGTTTTGCGTTTTGCGGCGATGCGGGTGTTTAGGTTGAAGATTGTGGCTCCGGCTGATTTTTTCTCGGTTTTTTTTGAGGCTTTTTTTGTTATTTCGTCTTCGAGGCGGTTCAGGTCTTTTTTTTGTTCGACTTCGGCTTCCTGTGATGAAATTTTTCTTCCGGTTTTGTCTTTTAGGTTTACTTTTAATCCTTTTTTATCGAGCAGGTCTGATTCTTTTTGGCGTGTTTTTTCTTTGAGCTCCTGTCTTTCCTGACTGGTGGATGAAATATGATCAAATTTTATTTCAGTTATTTCTTCTCCCTTTCCTTCTTCGTCAAGGATGTGTTTTTCGTCGGTTTGTTCGTAAAAATCTTCCGTTAGTTCTTTGGTGAGTGTGTCGCCTTGCGTGGCGTTTATTGATTCGCGCGCGGCTCTTTTTTGCCCGTCGATTTTTCTTGCGTGCCTTTCTTCGCTCATTTTTGCTCCTTCCAGATTTAAGGTTTTTAGATTTTGTTCTTCGAGGTCGTCTTTTATTTTTTCATCGGATTTTGTGACTGATTCTATTTCTTCTTCGATTTGTTTTTCGGTTTTATCCTTGAGTTTTTTGCCACTTCCGAATTCTTTGATGCGTTTTAGCGCGACTTCCATCCAGAAGATAATATCCGGGTCGTCTGGATCCGCGTCGTTGTATTCTATTAGTTTTTTTAATGCTTCGGCCGGTTGGTCTTCATTAATTAACGCGATGGATGCTTGGATTGTATTTTTTTTATTGAGATCATGGCCTTTTTCTTTGTTTTCTTTTGTGAGGCCCGCCGCTTTCTCGGTTTCTTTTTTCTTTTCCTGTTCTCTGTCCAATTTTAATTGTTCTTTTTTGATATTTTTGTAGACTTTTTTTCTGTCGGTCCAACCTTCTTTGTCATATTTTTCCTGCCATTTTTTTAGTTCCGATTCGTTAATGTCGGGGTTGATGTTTTTCAGTTCTTTTACTTCTGTTTTGAATCGATTTCGTTTGATTTTATATGCGGAAAGGTTTCTGGCTTTGCCATCAGGGTTTTCGCTTGTGAGAATTTCATAGAATTTTTTTAAAACTTCCAGGTTTCCCGATTTGTCAGTTTTTGGGTCTTTGTAATTATTTTTGTCCCGAAACCATTCCTTATATTTTTTTTGAGTGGGTCCGGAAATTTCTCCTTTTCTCGCGGCTTCGTCGATGGCGACTTCTGCCGCTTTTACTGTGAGTTTTTTCTCCAGCTCTTCTTTGTCTTTTGTTTTTTCCACTAAGTTTTTGTGTTTCTTTAACGCTTTAACTTTTTGTGTGAAATTTAATTTTTCAAAGCTCTGAATTGCCAGTTTTAATCCTTCCGGATTGTCTTTGTAGATTCCTTCCAGACCTTCTGATATTCCGGCCATGCTTGCTACGTCTGGTTTTAATTTTTTGCCATATGTGGATGCTTCGTTTTCAACCGCTGTTTTGATCCCGTTTGATTGTTTTCCGTACCAAGTAAGGAAATCCAGTCTTTTTTTGATGGATCCTTCGTTTGCGATTCCTTTTAAGTATTCATCGATTGAGGCGTCGCTCATTTTTCGGACGGTAACTCCACCAACTGACATTGTGTTTTTCATGTAGATGAAGCCTTCGGACTCGATTTTGTTGATTTTATTGATTTGTTTGGTGAGGTCTTTTTGTTCGTTAGGATTTTTTGCTGTTAAAATTTCCTGCATTGTTTTTTCTTTTGCTTTGTGTGACCAGAAGGAGTCGTTTACTTTGTTGATTTACGTTTCGGCGGACTTTATTTCTTTGAGGAATGATTTTCTTTCGGATAATCCTTCTCTTTTTATGTGTTCGGATTTTTGCGGAGTTCCGAGTTTGTATTTTTTGAAAATTCCTGTGAGTTCTGCGTAGATTTCTCTTCTTGGTGCCAGGCCGTTTTTGTCGTAGATGTTTTTTCCTTCGAGTTTTTCAGTGGTTTTTTTCGCGAATGCCACTGTGGGATTTTTCTTTAATTCTTGTTCAAACCATTTTTTGTATCCCGGAACTTCTTTTGTTCCAATCAGGTCCGCGTTGTCGTCACATATTTTGTTGAATTGTTCGCGGAGGGTTGTTAGGCGGGAGTCATTTTCATCGAGTTTTTCGTTGTCGTTTTTGTCGAGCTTTTCGTCGTCGTTTTCATCGAGTTTTTCGTTGTCGTTTTTATCCTCTTTTTGCTGTTCGAGTTCTCTCGCGGCTTTGGATATAGACTTGTCCCCATCTTCCACTTCTTTTAGTTTATTTTTTTTGTCTATGTCTGCAATTGGGTGTTCGGTTTTATAGTCTTCCTCTTCTGGAATTTCATATGTTTCTTCTTGTAGTGCGGTTTCCGGCATTTAATTTATTTAAACAAAAACTCCCATGGTTATTTTGGGAGTTTTGATTCTACGATATTTTTCATGGGAAATCAATTTTTCAAGAGGGGAAATCTATACCGAGCATGCTGAGAATCCGCAGGCCAGGCATAGCATACAGCCTTCCGCTATCTGGATTGGAGCGGAGCATTCCGGACATTTTTTGTTGGCGATGATTTCTTTTTTGTTTAATGACATGTGTTCTCTTTCACTTATTTCCTCTGTGACCGGAGGTGGGATTATTTCTTCGAATGTTGGAGTTTCGGTTGGTCCGTCTTCGATGGGTACGCTGTGACTTTCTGTTTCACTCTGGGTCTGTTCGATTTTTTCTTCTTTTTTCTCCTCCTTTTTAATAATGAGTACCTGTTCTTCTCTGCTTCCATCTCTGTAGACGGTGCATCCTTTTAATCCGTGTTCCCAAGCGGTGATGTATCCTTTGCGTACATCTTCTCTTGTCGCGCTGTAGGCAAAATTGACGGTTTTGCTTATTGAATTGTCGACATGTTTCTGGAAAGCCGCCTGCATTTTTATGTGAGCATCTGCGCTTATATCCATTGCTGTTACGTATATTCTTTTTATATCGTGTGGAATTGAATCTATGTGTTGAATTGATCCTGTTTTTTCAATTTCCTTGATCATTTCTTCGTTGTATAGGCCGAGTTTTTCGAGTTCATGTTCCAGATATGGATTGATGTAGGAAAGTTTTTGTCCGCTCATTACTTCTTTTGTGTATGCCAGAGCGAAAAACGGTTCGACACCTGAACTGCAGTCGACAAGCATTGAAATGGATCCGGTTGGCGCGATTGTGGTCAGTGCTGAATTCCTCATTTTTGTGTTTTGGTCTTTTGGTCCGTAAATTGATATGTCCCAGTTTGGGAAAGTGGATTTTTCTTTCGCGAGTTCTTCCGAGTATTCGTGCGCGGTATTGTTTATTATGCTCATCGCTTTTTCGGCTGTGTCATAGGCTTCTTGTGAATCGTAAGGAATGCGCATTTGGTAGAGCATGTCCGCGAATCCCATGATTCCCAGGCCAACTCTTCTATTATTTCTAAATGTCGCGTTTACTTTATCTACGGGGAAATCGGTGAGATCTATTACGTTGTCCAGCATTCTTACGGCTGTTTTCGTTATTTCTCTCAGTTTTCTTTCGTTGATTTGTCTGTTTTCTACGAATTTTGCCAGATTTATTGATCCCAAATTACAGACGTCTCCGTCATGTAGCCATTGTTCGCCGCATGGATTTGTCGCTTCGAGTCTTCCCAGTTTTGGGATAGGGTTGTATTTATTGGCTGTGTCGGGGAAAAGAACTCCGGGCTCGCCGTTTCTCCATGCTGAGTCTATGATTTTATCCATTAATTCGGATGCCGTGATGGATTCGTCTCTTGCTTCAACAAAAGCACTTCTGTTATTTCTGATAACTCTTCTTGGTTTCATTTTTTTATTGTTCCATTGGCATATCCATGGAGCTTCGGATTTTGTTTTGACCGCCTGCATGAATTCGTCTGTGAGGCCGACCGAAATATTGAAGTTTACGAGTGAACCTTCTTCCCATTTTGCTTCGATGAATTCCAGAATATCCGGATGGTCGATTCTCATAACGCCCATGTTGGCGCCGTGTCTGCCTTGTTGTTTTATGACGCCGAAAGATTCGTTATATGCTTTCATGAAA
>JAUVQE010000069.1 GCA_030598325.1 Nitrospirota bacterium
CGAAAAAATGGTAAAATATATCAGATTTAAGCCCTGTTCAAAAACAAAAAATGAAAACAAAAATACTAAAACTTCTTCGAACAATTGGGGAATTTGCGGCTATGATGGCGGTCATCGCGATCGTTATCAAAATAGGACAATTTATCGATCCGGCTTTTGCGGCAGATCAATCAGCATTGCCGATTAGTGAAACAGCAAAAGAAGTATACAAATCGGGTTCACTTCCGGTGCCACCGGAGAAGTCGGGACAGGTCATATTGAAAGATCTGGTTCTCGGCGGTTTGGCATACGCAAAAGTGATTATTGGAGTAGTGGGAATTTTGTACATTACCATTCTTGGATACAAACTCGTGCAAGCATCGGGTGACGAAGAGGAGATTACAAAGGCAAAAAGAGGTCTCATCTATACGCTTATCGCGTTTATAATGGTGAGCATGTCCGAAGATATCGGGAAGATTTTTGATATGGAGAGACAGACGTTGTTGTCGAGTCCGCAGGATATACTGAACAGAGTGAGGCTTTTTGACAAACAAGTTGAGATATTTATGACTTTCGTGAAATACGTGATTGGCGCATTTGCGGCGATCATGGTGGTTCAGGCGGGAGTAAAATTGGTTACGGCAGGTGGTGAGGAGGAAGAAGTTTCCAAAAACAAGAAAAATATTATGTACAGCGCGGGAGGTTTGATCATAATTTATGTGGGTGAAATTTTCATAACAAAAGTATTCTACAAAGTAGACAAAACTGTTTATACGGGAATTACCGGAGTTCATCCTGCGATTGATGCAAAAGAGGGTGTCAGTCAGATAGCGGGAATTACCAACTTTGTCATAGCTTTTGCGGGACCTATCGCAGTTTTGATGTTAATAGCGGGAGCGATAATGTATGCGACCGCCGGAGGAGAAGAGGAAAAAATGAATCAAGCAAAAAGATTAATTGTAGCCACTATAGCCGGAATTATCATAATTTACGGTGCGTTCGCAGTGGTGAGTACCATAATTGCGAGCAAACTGACTGAAGTCGGTGCAATGTTAAATACGTAACACGCGGTAACAAAATGAAAAAAAGAATTACAAAAATAGCAAAACAGGCGGTGGTGATCATCGCATTAATGACCTTGGGTCTTACGCTTTATGCAGATTATGTCGCTATGGCCGACCAAGTAAGTATCGTCACTCCGCTTGAGCAACTCACGGGAGTGGGAGAAGGGACAGGACAACAAAGCTTTATAACGGGACAGCACCCGGATGCACCACCGGACTATGTTCAACCCGGTGTGGGAACGGCCACAAGCCCAATCTATTTCGCAATAGACATGTTCCGATACGTAGTGAGTGGGCTCGCCCTCATCATCATAGTGGTTCAAGCGATCAAGCTTGTCTCCACCGCAAACGACGAAGAAGCCGTAAAGGCAAAGACGACACTGATTGTAGGTACAATCGGTCTATTGGTAATCCAAGTGGCAGATGCCGCTGTAAAGAAAATGTTCTTTGGTGAGCAGGGAGAAGCTTTTGAGGATATTTCCACAACAGAGTTATACGCTGAGGAAACCACCAGATATTTGAGGGGGATAATCGGTCTTGTAGAAATATTCATTGGAGCCGCCGCCGTATTGATAATAGTTATTCGAGGTATCCTTGTTATTACGAGTGCCGGTGACGAAGAGTCAATCACGAAAGCAAAAAAACATATTATTTACGCTCTCATAGGTATTGGCGTAGTGATTCTTTCTGAAGTCGTGGTGCGTGGAGTTATTTTCCCGGAAGCGGGAAAGGCGTTGCCGGATGTACAGGCCGGTCGATTTATTCTAATAAATATTATCAATTATCTATCGGGATTCGTGGCGATACTGGCATTTGTCGGATTGTTCTATGGTGGATATAGATATGTAATAAGTGCCGGAGACGAAGAAATGAATGAAAAAATTAAAAAATTAATTGTCGGTGCACTCATCGCTTTGGTGTTATCACTGGGAGCGTTCGCACTGGTAAATACTGTTCTTGATATTCCTGCAACCTCAGAAGACGAGTTAGGTTTGCAAGAATGACATAAGAAATCTATAATCTCACTTGAAAAATGTTATCTATGAAAAATATAAAAAGAGTTCTCTCATTACTTATTATCGTTTCGATTTTTGCACTCATCCCTGCAACGGCTTTAGCAAAAGTAACAGCGGGAGATGTAGGTCAATTTTTTGGTGAAATGTTCTCCACGGGTGACGATAGTATGTCATTCACAACTTATGAAAATGTATCCGTAAGTCTGGAAGAAGAAGGCTTCGCGGCAGAATTGACAGCTTCAACCGATCTAAAAGATTTCATTATTACGATAGTGAACTGGGCCCTAACATTCTTAGGACTTATTTCAGTATTGGTAATTATATATGGAGGTTTCATGTATGTAACCTCGGGAGGTGAAGAAGAAAAAACTCAAACAGGTAAAAAAGCGATTACATATGCAGTAATAGGTATCCTGATAATTTTGGGGTCTTTTGCATTTGTAAATACTATTATCAAAGGAGCAACGGGTGGACAAGAGGGAGTCGGGACGACAGGTGCGGCATTCGCAGGAGGCGGATTCAACGCATCCTCGTCTGAAGTAAAAGCTCTCGCAGACGAACTATTTAACGGGTATATCTTCCTGGAACAGGCAACGGAAGATCTGAGAAATATAAATAATGATGCGGAAAAGGATTCACTACATCC
>JAUVQE010000040.1 GCA_030598325.1 Nitrospirota bacterium
GTATCCACCTCCTGATACGGATACCCCAGAGCTCTGCCAACATCTCTTACGGCGGCTCTTGGTGCCATAGTTCCAAAAGTAATTATTTGTGCGACATTATTTCTCCCGTATTTTTCAATAACATAATTTAGCACTTCATCACGGCGGTTATCCGCGAAATCAATATCGATATCCGGCATACTTACTCTTTCAGGGTTCAAAAATCTTTCAAAAAACAAGCCATACTCTATAGGATCCAGATCAGTAATATTCAGCGACCATGCCATAATCGAACCGGCCGCGGATCCACGACCCGGACCAACCATTATATTTTTTTCTTTCGCGTATTTTACGAAATCATGGACAATCAAAAAGTAAGTCTCAAAACCCATCTTATGAACAGTTTCAAGTTCATATTCCAACCTGTCCTGATATTCTTTTGGGATTTTTTTGCCATCAAGACGATTTTTCAGACCTTCCTCACATAATTTTCTAAGATAAACGGGAGCATCTTCATTTTGCGGAGTCGAAAAAGAGGGGATTAAGAATTTTCCAAAAGTAAGTTCAACATTACATTTTTCCGCAATTTTAACAGTATTTTCTATAGCCTCCGGACAATCGGAAAAAGCGATTTTCAAATCATTTACGTCGCGAATCGAAAAATCCCCAACATATCTCATACGATTTTCTTCGTTTACGGTGGTTCCTGTCTGAATACATAACAAAATATCATGAGCCTCACTATCTTCAGGTCTGGAATAATGAGAATCATTGGTTACAACAAGTTCCAGCTTATACTCCTTGGCAAGTTTCTTCAGTTTTTCATTCACGACCTCTTGATCTTCTATCAAAGGATGATCCTGCATCTCAAGATAAAAATCTTCTTTCCCAAAAATTTCTATATTTTTTTTGATAATCCTATGGAGTTCTTCTTCGTTGTCATCAAGAATAAGTCTGGGCAAATGACCCTGAAGACAGCCACTTAATGCAATCAAACCTTTCCCGTACGTTTTTAGCAGACCGTAATCCACTCTCGGCTTGTAATAAAATCCCTCTAAATTGGCTTTGGAAACGAGCTGTAATAAATTTTTATATCCTTCATTGTTTTTAGCCAAAAGAGTTAAATGATATGGCTTCGTATCGATTTTTACCTCCTTATCAAAACGGGTTCTGGGTGCAATATATATTTCACATCCCAAAACGGGTTTTATGTTTTCTTCTTTGGCGGCTTTATAGAATTCAACCAAACCATATGTTACCCCGTGATCAGTCAATGCCGCGGCAGGATATCCCAACTCTTTCGACCGCAAAACAATACTTTCGGGACTTCCAAACCCGTCCAGCAGGCTATAATGAGAATGGCAATGAAGGTTTACAAATGACATATATTAAAACGGTGACATCAGATGATAATGAATATGAAAAATCTCTTGCCCGCCCTCTTTCCCGGTATGTATTTGCACTCTGTATCCCTTTAGCTCTTTATCTTTTGCTATTTTACCGGCTACAAGCAACATATGTGATAAAAGATCCGCATCACTATCTTTGGCATCAGCTAAAGAAGGCAAATGTCTTTTCGATACAATCAAAAGATGAGTTTTTGCTTTGGGATTAATATCGTTAAAAACCACGCACTGTTCATCTTCATGAATAAAATCGGTATCCATCTCACCTCTGGAAATTTTGCAGAAAATACATTCTTCAGCCATATCCAATATGTTTTAAATAAAATTACCCTAAGCATTTTATACCTTATAAATTGAACTTTTGAAATAAGAATTTAATGTTGCGGGTCCTGGTTTGAGAAACAAAAAACCTTCTCGGAACGTCCTCGGTATTTTTACTACGCAAAAAACCTGCGGATTGTTCCTGTGAGGGTTTTTTTATTCCCAAACCTCCCGCAACCTCTAGAAATTCTTACTTCTTTAACTTCTTTTTTGGAGAAAACTTATAAATCGCACGTCCCACTCTGATAAACTGAGAATTCTTTTGAAGATTCAAAGAAATAGTTCCTTTCTTCACATGACGCTGTTTCATAACACCTTCAATAATTTCCTGCTTTGTCATAGGACTTTTTTTCTTAAGCAGACCTTCAATGACATCCGCAACAGTTCCTTTCGAATATCCAAATTCTTTCAAAGTATAAAGACCGCGCCCAACCAAAACAAACTGATCATATCTTATCAATTCATTATGAACCGCTTGAGTTGTGACAACTTTCTTATCAAACCCGGCTTCCGTAATTTTATTTGCGATTTCAACGAAATGAAGAGGGTTTTTCTCAGCTTTCAAAACAATATAAGCCTTATCTCTGATACTTCTAGGATTAATATGTCTCCATACCATTAATCCAAATCCTTCCGGTACTTTCTTCAATCTCTTATCCACTTCCATACAAGAAATAATCATGGGATCACTATAAGACTCGATGCTGTCCCCAAGATTCTGCCTGATTTGAACAATAAGTTTGGATTTACTCAATACTTCTCCTTTTTTCTTTAAAACCTTTATTCCTGAATCAATAATTGAAGAAATAGTAGACATATCGATTTCCTTCACTCTCCAGAACGGATTATAAAGATTGGTTTTTTCAGCCAAAGTAACGTTCGTATTGATATTCAAAGCAAGCTTAATAATATTCGCGTCTACATCATCTTTTGATTTAATAAGGTTTAAGACCTCACTAATAAGCTTGACTTCAAGAAGCACACCTCCATTATCAGCAATCACTTTATTGGCGATATCATTAACAACATTTAATCGTGTAGTTTGAACAGTACGACGCAATTTACCCAAAGCTATTTTTTCTATCTGCCGAATACGTTCACGTGTAACGGGAAACTGCTGACCTATATATTCCAAGGTCCTCTTAGGTTTATTATCCAAGCTGAACCTTTTAACAATCACATCTTTCTCCTTGCTTGTCAGAACCATAAACATGTCCTCTACGACATCAGCAAGATTTATTTTTGTATTACCGCTCATAAATTTAGTGATTAACATACGCCAGCCCCTATGGCCAATAAAGAATATTGACTTTGCAGTTAATTGTCAAGCAAGAAATTTGATATAACCGCAACATTGTTTTATAAACGTACATGTCAATTAAGAGAAAAAGCTACACTATTCCATTCTGGAAGTCAAAACAATTTTTATATTGCAATTTAATTTAGGGTCAGTAATATTGATTAGCGGTCAAAACAAGGGCGAGTGGTGGAATTTGGTAGACACGCTAGTCTTAGGAACTAGTGGCGCAAGCCGTGAGGGTTCAAGTCCCTCCTCGCCCACCATACCCGGCAGCGAAGCGAACGGGTTTTTACCAAACAAGCGTCCCGCCAAAGCGGAACACATTATCATTCAACTACCTCCATCCCCATATCAAAATCGGGCACAGAACGCGTCAAACATCCCATAGAAATCACATCAACGCCCGTTTTAGCGTATTCTAAGACGTTTTCAGCGTTTATTCCACCGGAGGCCTCAAACAACACATCATCATAGTAACCTGAACCCTTCACGCTCGTCACGGCATCAGAAACCTCTTCAGGTGACATATTATCCATCATCACAACGCCAATGGTATTCAAACGGCCTTTTTTGGTTAAATCAGAAATCTTTTTGGCCACCTCAAGAACTTCGCGCTTATTATTAACTTCAATCTCCAAAAACCTGGAATCGGCATCGTTTTTTTCAATTCTCTCAAAAACATCATCAAAATCCCTTTTCAAAATATCCAGATGGGTATCTTTCAAAATAACAGCATCGGAAAGATTTATTCGATGAGTGCCTCCACCACCAACAAGAACGGCTTTTTTATCGAGCAAACCCCAAAGTGTTTTTCTTGTCGGAACAACTAAAACATCAAGCTCCGAGACCATATCAACAATTTTCCTAGTAAAAGTAGCCACAGAACTCATTCGCATCAACAAATTCAAAACCACCCTCTCAACAGCCAAAAGATCATGCACATCAGCCGTAATCTCCATAATTACATCACCAGGTCCAACTTCATCACCATCCTGCACCTTAAAATCAATTTCAAAACCACCTTTCAAACTTGGTCTAAAATTTGCATCAGAATCAACCAAAAAATATTTAATTTCCCGAATACCGGCCACTACACCGGAACTTCTGGAAACAAATTTACCTTTAATCTTTGAATTTCCATCAGCAAACAACAAATCCGTACTGACGTCACCTTTGGTCCCCAAATCCTTTTCCAATTCCAAAAATGTATATCTAAAAACCCATTGCTTATAGGTGGAATTTCCTGTTTCAAGAAAATTACTGGCCTTATGAGTGAACTGTACAATTGATTTACGATCCATAGATTATGATAATTCAAGCATTCTATCTAACGTTTTTTTTGCTTTTTCCGCAATACTCTTATCCACTTTAACTTCTTCTTTTTCCTCCTGCAAACACTTAAGAACCGATTCTATCGTATTTTTCTTCATATCAAAACACATATTGCAAAGTCCGTAGAACTTTTTATCCGGCAATTCGCGAGCCAGCCGTTCCGTCATTCCGCATTCTGTCAAAATAAAGAATTCCTCCGCCGGATCCCGACGAGCCGCTTCAATCATCCCTGTTGTGCTTGTAATATGATCCGCCAAAGCCAAAACTTCGGGTCTGCATTCCGGATGAGCTATAATCTTGGCCTCAGGATGTCTTCCCCGAATCTCCTCAATATATTGTTTTGTTAAAGAATGATGAATGGGACAAAATCCACGCCACGGAATGATTTTTTTGTCCGGAACCTGATTTTGAACATACGCGGCTAAATTCTTGTCGGGAATAAATATTATTTCGTATTCTTCCAGACCGCGGACAATCTTAACCGCATTCGCGGAAGTACAACAAATATCAGACTCAGCTTTCACCGCAGCAGACGAATTCACGTAACAAACAACCACAGCTCCAGGATGCTTCGCCTTAAACTGCTTCAAATCCTCCGCTTCCACCATATCCGCCATCGCGCAACCCGCATCTATATGAGGAATAATAACTTTCTTATCAGGATTAAGCAGGCAAGCGGACTCAGCCATAAAATGAACCCCACAAAACACTATAATAGAAGCATTCGTATTGGCCGCCTTCTGACACAACTCAAGAGAATCGCCAATCGCGTCAGCAACATCATAAATCTCGGGGCGCTGATAACTATGAGCAAGAATAATTGCGTTCTTCTCTTTTTTGAGCTGATTAATTTTTTCGATAAGTTTGGACACGCAGAAAGACTACACAATGACATATACCGATGACAACCTTTTTACATCACTCCGTGCACAAATCTCAGCCAAAGAGTTTTTACATTATCCAGAGAAGCCTTAAGCAAAGAAACAAGAAGACCTTTTAGTTCTCTGATCTTTTTCATCAAATTCGTCGTTTCGAAAAAACTCATTCCACTTGGAATAGCCATTAATTTAACCGCCTTTTTATGAAGATATTCGATTTCTTTTTTTATTTCTTTTTCAATCTGTCTTTTCATGACTTTTTCACTTGGGATATTTCTAAGCAATCGAGCTTTGATTTTATCGGGATCAATAGCAGTTGTCGCCTTGGTAGCCGCAACCGCACTACCTCCTTTTTGTTCACTTCCAGCTTTTGCCACCTCACTAACTTTCCCTGTTGTTTCCACAGCTCCACCCAATTCTACCGCTTCTTTATAAGCTTCTTTTCCAATAGAGGCCTGTTGTACTTCTTTGTTGGCTTCGGATTTTTGGGGAAAACGCTTCCCTTGTGATTCCAAAGAACTTTTTTCTTTTACCTTGTTGATCTGTGAATTTGTAGCCATATTTTTTAATAACTCCTTTAAATTCTAAACCAGAAAGAGCTTATTGTCAACCAACTGTGCGTACCAACCGGAGCAAAACAGATTGTATCAATTCAGCCTGATCTGTAAAATACAAAAGATCTTATAAAGCAAAAATAGATGGATTTCAACATAGAATCAGCATACCAGGCAAACAAATATGAAGATAAAATATATAAAAAATGGGAGAGTATCGGTGCGTTTAAGCCCAAAATTGACCCAAAGAAAAAACCTTTCGTAATTTCCATGCCACCACCAAACGCTACCGGAGTTCTACACCTCGGACACGCAGTCATGCTGGCACTCGAAGACATAATGATCAGGTATCACAGAATGCTTGGTGATCCGGCTTTATGGCTTCCGGGCACCGACCATGCATCCATCGCAACTCAAAACAAAGTCGAACAACTTTTAGCAAAAAAAGGCAAAACCAAACACGACCTCGGACGAAAAGATTTTCTGAAAGAAGTCCACAAATATGTAAAAAACGCCCAGGATACAATCCGAAATCAAATCCGAAAAATGGGATCGAGTTGTGATTGGAGCAGGGAAAGATACACCCTGGATAAAGACCTCACCGACGCGGTCCAGGAAGTTTTTATCAAAATGTACAAAGACGGATTGATTTATAGGGGAAACAGAATAGTAAACTGGTGCCCGCGCTGTGAATCCACCCTCGCAAACGATGAAGTTGAATACAAAGAAGTTAAAGAAAAACTTTATTGGATCAAATACGGACCTTTTGTAGTGGCAACAACAAGGCCCGAAACAATGTTGGGGGACACAGCGGTAGCCGTTCATCCGAATGACAAAAGATATAAAAAAATGATTGGGAAAAAAGAAATGATTCCCGGTCCTCTTGGCGAATTTGAAATTACCGTTGTCCCAGACAAAGAAGTTGACCCGAAATTTGGCTCCGGAGCTGTAAAAGTAACCCCAGCGCACAGTTTTGCAGATTTTGAAATCGCGCAAAGAAACAAACTGCCGACAAAATCAGTAATCGACGAAAAAGGAATCATGAAAAACAACTGTGGAAAATATGCCGGAATGACAACAACAAAATGCAGAAAAGAAATAGTAAAAGATCTCGACAAATTAAACAAAATCGTAAAAATCGAAGATTACGATCATAACCTTTCCATTTGCTACAGATGCGAACATTCAGTCGAGCCACTAATTTCAAAACAATGGTTTATAAACGTGGACAAACCTGGGAAATCTTTAAAGAAAAAAGCGATAGAAGTCGTAAAAAAAGGCGAAATAAAGATACTCCCAAGCAAATTCAACAAAACATATTTCCACTGGATGGAAAATCTACACGACTGGTGCATTTCCAGACAAATATGGTTCGGACATAGAATACCGGTCTGGTACTGCCGCGATTGCGAACACATAGAAGTCAGCAAAGAAAAGCCGGGAAAATGCGGTAAATGCAAAAAAGAAAACTGGAAACAGGATCCGGACACACTCGATACCTGGTTCTCATCGGGTTTATGGACATTTTCCACACTCGGATGGCCAAAAAAGACAAAGGATCTCAAATATTTCCATCCGACTTCTGTAATGGAAACAGGATACGATATTTTATTCTTCTGGGTGGCGAGAATGATCATAATGACAACCTACGCATTGAAAGAAATCCCGTTTCACACTGTTTACCTTCACGGCCTGATTCGTGACAAACACGGAAATAAAATGAGCAAATCCAGGCCCGAAACCTGCATTGATCCACTTGAAATGATAAAAAAGTACGGCACAGACGCAGTTCGCCTAAGCCTCGTCATAGGAAGCACTCCTGGAAGCGACATGAGGCTTTATGAAGAAAAAATCGCGGGTTACAGGAACTTTATAAACAAAATATGGAATGCCGCCAGATTCGCGTTAATGAACGTTTCAAAAGAAGATCTGAAAAAAGATTTCGAACCGGGAATGATAAAAACATTCGCGGACAAATGGATTTTGACAGAACTCCAGACGCTGATAAAAGAAGTCGATAAAAATATGCAAAATTACCGTTTTTCCGACGCCGGAACACTCATTTATGATTTTATTTGGAGAAATTACTGCGATTGGTATCTGGAAGTGTGTAAGGGGCAGCATATCAACCCGCCCGTACTGATACACGCTTTGAAAACAGCTTTGAAACTCCTGCATCCTTTCGTTCCGTTTGTTACGGAAAAAATATGGGAATTCATGAATCCAAAATCAATGCTGATAAATGAGGCGTGGCCAACATACGATAAAAAATTAATTTTTCCGGAAGAAAAAAAGATAATGGAAGAAGTGCACGAAATAATCAGCGGAATAAGAAGCATACGTGCGGAACAGGGCGTTGAACCGTCAAAAAAAATCCACGCAATTATATATGCCGGATCAAAAACTTCACACATTGAACAGAAAAGAGAAGCTTTAATGAGGTTGGCACGGCTTGAATCATTGGAAATAAAAGAAAAAGGACCAAAAATTCCAAAATCAAAAGTGTTTCACGTCGACAAAACCACAACTTATCTGCCATTAAAAGATCTTATAGATACAAAAAAAGAATCAAAAAAACTTAAAAAAGAAATTGAAGAAAAGAAAAATTTTATAAATTCATTGGAGAAAAAACTTTCAAACAAAGGATTTACCGCAAACGCGCCAAAAGAAGTAGTGAAACAAAACAAAGAAAGGCTTTTGTCGGAAAAAGA
>JAUVQE010000063.1 GCA_030598325.1 Nitrospirota bacterium
AATCAACATAGTAAATTAGGTTAGATCTGTAAGCTCTAGCCTCAAAGTTTAATGAGAGTGAAAATTCACGGTAATGATTCCTGCTAATTGCAGACAATTCCCCTTATTTTGTTTATATAATTAATCAGTTTTTCGGCTAACTAATAACGTTTTCTTCACTTTTCAATTCCTCACTAACTTTTTACTAAAACTACATGCAGAGAATACTCGAAAGTGCAAAAAAGTCAAACTCATCAATAAAAATTTTAGAAAAATTTAATAATTTTTTTAACTACTACTGATAAAACAAAAATCAATGGAAAAAATTCAACTTTCCGAAATTAGCTTCAAAAACAAAACGTCCGACTGGATCGAAATTTCCGTAAATTCCGCTCTAAATTCACCCATAATCGTCAAAGCGGACAAAACAATCGCGGAAATAAGCCCCATTTCAAACATTCAATACATCCTCATCCATTTCAAAGCTGAAAAAGAAGAAACAAAACAAGAAAACAACACCCTCCACATCTACACAACCGCGTCCGGCATCACCGGAACAACCGAACAAATAACCCTAACCTCCGACTCACAAATCCTGGACGCCATCTGCTGGCAAAATTCCTCCCCCACCGAATCCGAAACAAAAGACATGCAGGAATTACAAAAAATCTTTCCCATCACCTGCCTAAACAGCGAAGAAGTTAAAGCCAATCAATCAATCGCAAAAACCGCATCAGGCTGGGAAATATTCAAACATCCAACCCCCGGCGAAAAAAACATCCACACAAATTCCGCCCCAATAGCGAAAATCACCATCCAAAAAGGCAAACTCGAAAACGAAATCCCATTCTCCATAAACCTCGACGGCTCAGATTCGTACGACCCCGACGAAGACACACTCACCTACAAATGGACATTCCCCGACCAAATCATCGAAAAGAAAAACCCCGCCTCCTACAAATTCGAAATATCCGGAACACACAAAATTTCCCTCACAGTAACCGATACAGAAGGCCTCTCCGCCACCGAAAGCATCACCGTCCACGCCAAAAACAGCGCGGAAGACCTACAAAGCGCGGAACTCCTCGAACAAATCATCCAAAACCAACCCCCGTCAGAATCCCCCACACCGAACACACCCGGCGCCATCCCCCTCTGGCTCTCACTCCTGCTCGGCCTGACAATCCTCGGCGCGACAATCCTGAAACTCCTATATCACTCCACCACTACAACATCCCCTTAGCCAACATCAAATTATAAATAATCTGCGCCAACTCACCGCGGGTCAACTCCTGTTCGGCATTAAACATCCCAGCCTTCGACAAAATCCCACCTATACGCGCAGAACAAGCATATCGCGCGTACCACGCATCCAAAGCAACATCATCATAAGGCGCCACCTCCAAAACCAGACAAGGCTCATAATCCAAAGCCTCAAAAGCAATCTTTAGAGCTTCAGCCCTCGTAATAGCCCTCTCAGGCCCACAGGAACCATCAGAATACCCTTTTATCCACCCATCCTGCTTCGCGTAACAGACAAAAGCCGAATACCATTCCTCCGCAACATCTTCACAACAATTCCCAAGAACCATACCTCCAAAATCAGCATCAACAACACTACTGACAATAACCAAAAACTCCGCCCTGTTAATATTATTATCCGGCCTGAAACTCCCATCATCATACCCACCAATAATCCCCTCATAATACAAGGCCCCTATGGCTTCCGCGTTGACATGATCCGACATAACATCAGTAAAAGTCCCAACCGGCACAACCTCATGCGAACTCTCCCCTACCGGAATTCCATCAATAAACAGGGTAGAACTATACAAATAATCTATATAATTATTCGTCGAATTCCAGAAAGAAAGAATCGCGTACAAAGAAACCACGGAAAACACCGCAATTATGGCCGCAAAATGACCGTGAGTCTTGACCCCCGCAACAATTTTTTTAAATTTCTTTTTCGTCATACAAAAAACTATTTTTTGAGAACTTTTTTATATTCAGCTTCATAAATATGAAGGAATGACATTAGAATCACAAGCAATATCGGCCCCATAATAAGTCCTTTAAGCCCCATAACTATAATTCCGCCTAAAACTACCAAAAACGTCATCAAAGGATATGTATGAGCCCGCCCGCCTATCAAATAAGGCTTTATAAAATTGTCTATTGATCCAACAAGCAAAACTCCCCATATAACTAAAAACAAAGCAGAACCGTAACTACCCAGAAGTAAAAGAACTATAGCGGCAGGAACCCAAACCAAGGCCGTCCCAATCACAGGAACAAGAGACAAGAAAGCCATCGCCGTCCCCCAAAAAACAGGATTCGATATTCCCACAATTGCAAAACCGATTCCACCCAATATTCCCTGCACAATAGAAGTCAAAAATACACCAAAAATAATAGCTTTCACCATCTGGCCAATTTTCCTAAAAAGCTCAGATTCATAAACGAGAGGAAGCGGACTAAGCCTTCCTATCTTTTTAACAAGCTCATCTCCGTCCTTAAAGAAGTAATACGTTGTAAGAAGCAAAATAACCAAACTAAGCAGAAGTCCACTTATACCTTTAACAAGACTCGCAGTTTGAGAAACAAGCCACGTGCTTACAATTTGAGCACTATCAATTATGGTTTGTTTAATATCAATAGAATCGAGATCAATTATCGGTTCAATTTGCTTTTTCAACTCATAAAAATAGCCACCATCACTCCATTGAAAATATTTATCAAAAACACCCGATTCCAGCTTTGCCTGAATAACTTCATAAGCATCAAACGCTTCGACACTAATTAAAAGAACAATGACACTCAAAGGCGCAACTATAACTATTATAAGCAATAAACATGACACAAAAGAGGCCAACCCTTTAAATCCCCTAACCCACTTATTTAATTTCGCATAAACAGGATAAAACGCAACAACCAAAAACGCCGCGATCAAAATTTCAGTCAAAAATGGACTTAATATATAAAATATAAGTCCCAAAACCAGAAGCATACAAGCAATCAAAAAGTAGCCCGGAAGTTTATTAATAATCAGCAAACTGCCAAACTTCCCTTTCTGCTCTGTCTTTGTAAGTTTTTTTGGTAAAGATTTAGAAGCTTTTTTCATAAAAATTGTGGTAAGAAATCAACCACAATATACACTATGCATAATCTCCTCGCAAAACCTAAATCAAAGGCTCATCAAATTATAAATCATCTGCGCCACCTCTTTTCTCGTCATTTCATCCCCGGGAAAATAATCGTATCCCAGAGAAATGTTTTCTATATGCTGTAAATCAAGCACTCCGGCCAAAGCCGCGTATTCAACATAAGAATAATACCAGGCGTCTTCATCGGCATCATTTGGAATGTCAACATGATATTCAGGACCTAAATCCAAAGTATTAATATCCGGAATATCTCCATCAAAATAAGCGTTCAAAATAATCTTTATCGCCTCGACACGATTTGTCTGATTAGCGGGTTTAAAAGTCCCATCCGGATACCCGTCAACCCATCCCTGCTCATACGCATAACAAACATGAGGCGCATACCAATCATCCAAAACGTCCGGAAAACAATTTCCGTAATCTCCCAATCCGACAGGATCCCCCACCATCATCTCAACCACCATCTTCATCAATTCAGCCCGATTTATTGATCCGTTAGGCTTAAAACTCCCATCCGGATATCCATCAATAACATCAACATCCTCCAAATATAAAATCGC
>JAUVQE010000022.1 GCA_030598325.1 Nitrospirota bacterium
AAAGAAAAAAATATAATGGTTGGTCCGGGTCGTGGATCTGCGGCCGGTTCGATTATGGCATGGTCACTGAATATTACTGATCTGGATCCTATAGAGTATGGCTTGTTTTTTGAAAGGTTTTTGAATCCTGAAAGAGTAAGTATGCCGGATATCGATATTGATTTCGCGGATAACCGTCGTGATGAAGTGCTAAATTATGTTATCGAAAAATATGGGAGAAATAATGTCGCACAAATAATTACTTTTGGAACTATGGCACCAAGAGCCGCCGTAAGAGATGTTGGCAGAGCTCTGGGGTATCCGTATCAGGAGGTGGATACATTGGCAAAAACCGTTCCGGTTCCGGTTCTGGGAAAGCATGTATCTCTGGCTGTTTCCATTAAAGACGATCCTGATCTAAAACATTCATATGAATCGGATCCCCGTTTAAAAGTTTTGTTGGATTACGCGATTCAGCTTGAGGGTACGGTACGGCACGCCGCTACTCATGCGTGCGCGGTAGTTATTTCCGAACAACCCCTGACGCAGTACACAGCTTTGCAATTTGGTGCAGGGAATAAAGAAGAACTTGTTACCCAATTTTCCATGAAACCTATTGAGGATTTGGGTCTTCTTAAGATGGATTTCTTGGGTCTTAAAAACCTTACTGCTATCGAACATACGTGTAAATTGGTTAAAATAACCCGAAAGAAAACCATAATCATTAATGAAATTCCTTTAGATGACAAAAAAACTTTTGATTTGTTGCGGAAAGCTAACACTATGGGAGTTTTTCAATTGGAATCGTCCGGGATGCGCCGATATCTAAAGGATCTTAAGCCAAATAAATTTGATGATATTGTAGCTATGGGAGCTCTTTACAGGCCCGGCCCGATGGAATGGATTCCAACTTATATTGAGGGAAAGCATAATCCTGATAAAGTTAAATATCTGCATAAGTCTTTTAAGTCCGTTTTGCAGTCTACTTATGGAGTTGCTGTTTACCAGGAGCAGATTTTACAGCTTGCCCGTGACTTTGCGGGTTTTTCACTTGGAGAAGCTGATATTTTAAGAAAAGCGGTAGGAAAAAAAATCGCTTCTCTTTTGGCTAAGCAAAGAGAAAAATTCATAAAAGGCGCTATAAAAAACGGTTATGATCCGAAATTCGCGGAAGAAGTTTTTGAAAAAGTTATCGAGCCTTTTGCCGGATACGGTTTTAACAAAGCACACGCTGTTTGTTACGGCATGATCGCCTATCAAACCGCTTATCTTAAGGCACATTATCCTTTGGAGTTCATGACCTCTCTTTTATGTTGTGACGCGGGAAATACAGATAGAGTTGTTTTGGAAATCAAAGAATGTAATAACATGGGGATCGACGTCCTCCCTCCTTCTGTCAACGAATCCTATAAAGATTTCACCATCGTAAAAAAGAAAAAAATACGATTTGGTTTATTGGCTATAAAAGGCATCGGCGAAGGTCCCATTAAAGAAATTATAGAAAAAAGAAAAAAAGACGGCCCTTTCCGGTCGCTTGAAGATTTTGCCAATCGTGTTCCGGCCCGTGTTGTAAATAAAAAATTGATTCAGGCTCTTGCTTACAGCGGCGCGTTGGACGAATTTGGTGAAAGGAATCAAATTGCGGAAAATTATGAAGACATTTCAAAATACGCACGATTGTCCCAAAAATCACAATCCGACGACCAGACTTCTATATTTGGAATGATAGAAGATTGCAATGATCTTCATGGCGGGCTTGTTATGAAGAAAGTAGAGGAAGCCTCCCCTATCCAACGTTTAAAATGGGAGAAGAAACTTCTGGGCATGTATGTTTCCAGTCATCCGCTTCGCGGGCTTAAAAAATATTTGAGGAAAAAATCTCATCCCATAGGGTCATTAACGCTCACTCATCTTAACAAGAATATAAAAATCATCGGGCTTCTTTCCAATGTTAAAAAAATTATGACAAAAGCGGGCGGCTATTTTGTGACTTTTGTTGTTGAAGATCCGACATGTAAAATAAACGGTGTTATGTTTTCGAGGGCTTTTGTCCAATATGGAGACGTTTTAGTCGAAGATCAATTTGTTGCTTTGACAGGCAAATTTGATAATAGGAGAGGTTATTACCAGATTGTTTGTGATTCCGCGCAGGTTTTGTCTGTTGAGACTATGATTGAAAACGCAAAAAAGTCTAAACTTTTCGATAAGGATGAGAAATTTGATTTGTCTGTACTTTCGATTGATGACGTACTTTTCGAACCGGAACCGGAGCCGAAATCTGAGCCGGAATCTGGGCCGAAACCGAAATCTGATTTGAAGCCTGAGCTTAAGCCGGAGCCGAAATCTGAGTCTGAACCGAAACCGAAACCAGAACCTGAGCCATCAGAAAAAAGTGATAGTTTTCTCATTGAAGTGCCTTCGGGAACAAATAATGGAGTAATGGAAAATTTAAAAGAACTGCTTCTTCGAAACAAAGGAAATACTCCGGTCTCAATATCATTGAATACGGCCAATAAAAAAATAAAGCTTCCGTTTGGTGTGAATCTTACTTCGGAATTGAGGAAAAGTGTGGATTCTTTATTGAAATAATTGCTGATCTTCACTAAGATTAAGTTCGAATATTTAATCTTTTTTTATGTATAGGTCTCACACTTGTAATGAGCTTTCCGGGAAGAATGTGGATGAGGAAGTTGTTTTAAGTGGCTGGGTGCATAGGCGACGAGATCATGGTGGCGTTATTTTCATTGATCTTCGTGACCAATACGGGCTTACTCAGATTGTTTCCGATCCTGTGGACTTCGCGCAGGCTCATAATTTAATGGATAATGTCAGATCTGAATATGTTTTAAAAATCAAAGGCAAGGTCAGAAACAGGCCGGATGGCCAGACCAATAAAAATCTGGCAACGGGAGCTGTGGAAGTTTTGGTTTTGGAGGCTGAGATTTTGAACCAGTCGAAGGTTCCTCCTTTTGAAGTTGACCAGGATAAAGAGGTTAGTGAGGAATTGCGCCTTACTTACAGGTATCTTGATTTGAGGAGGGGTAGAATGAGGGGAAATATTATTTTGAGGCACAGGGTTATGAAATTTATTCGTGATTTTTTGACCGATAACGGATTTTTGGAAATTGAAACTCCGATTTTGGTGAAAGGTACGCCTGAAGGAAGCCGTGAATATTTGGTTCCTTCACGTCTTTATCCCGAAAATTTTTATGTTTTGCCCCAATCGCCCCAGCAGTTAAAACAGCTTTTGATGGTTTCCGGCTTCGACAAATATTTCCAAATAGCCAGATGTTTTAGGGATGAGGATCAGCGTGGAGACAGACAGCCTGAATTTTCCCAGCTTGATCTCGAAATGTCTTTTGTGGAAGAAGAAGATGTGATGAAAGTAAATGAGGAACTTCTTTTGAAAATCGTGAAAGAATTTGCTCCACAAAAGAAAATTCTGGAAGAACCTTTTCCGGTTTTGACTTATAATGAGGCTATGAACAGTTATGGAAGTGATTCGCCCGATTTGCGTTTTGATCTTCCTCTTTCCGATATTACCGATATCGCGTCCGAGTGTGATTTTAAGGTTTTCAGGGGTGTTGCGGATGATGGTGGTGTTGTGAAGGCGCTTTGTGTTGAGGGAGGGGCTAAATTTACCAGAAAAGAAATTGATGAATTTGAAGAGACCGCGAAAATCTTTGGAGCAAAAGGGTTGGCTTATATAGTGTTAGAAAATGATGAACTTAAGTCCCCTATTGTTAAATTTTTCAAAAAAGAAGAATTGGATCGGATTATCGATCGTTGTCAGGCAAAAACCGGCGATATAATTTTCTTATGCGCGGATAAATTCGAAACCGCTTGTGATTCTTTAGGCCATGTTCGTATTTCTATTGCTAAGAAACTGGACCTTATCGACGAAAATTCATTTGCTTTCTGCTGGGTGAAAGATTTTCCGATGTTTGAATACGACGACGATAAAAATTTAAGTGCCGTGCATCATCCTTTTACCGCTCCAAAGAATCCTGAAGATCTGGAGAAAGATCCCGAAAAAGCTTTGGCTATCGCTTATGATGTTGTTTTAAACGGTGTTGAAGTAGGGGGCGGTTCCATTAGAATTCATAACGAAAAAATACAGGAAAAAGTTTTTGATATTTTAAATATTTCGAAAGAAGACGCGCAGAGACGTTTTGGGCATATTTTAAGAGCTTTTCAGTATGGCGCTCCTCCGCATGGTGGAATTGCCTGGGGGCTGGATCGTTTGGTGATGATTCTTGCCAATGAGCCCAATATTCGTGAAGTTATCGCTTTCCCAAAAGACCAAAAGGCCCGTGATCTGATGCTTGGGGCTCCGTCCGAAATGCCATCAGAACAAGTCGAAGAACTGCACATTAAGTGTATAAAAAAGGACAAACAGTAGAATTGTGAAAATCCCGTTTTAGTGTTAGTATAAGCAAATATAATATTATAAATTTTGATGGATAGTTGGCTGATCATATTACTGGCCGTGCTTGTGTCTGTAGGCCTAATAGCTGTTGTTTTCAGATATATCAGATACAAAATGAATCTGGATCGCTCATTTAATATGGTGTTTTTAGATATTCGGGTTCCAAAAAAAGAATCCAAAGAAGATCGTGAAATTGAAGGTGAACAATACTCACAAGCCAAGGACTTTAAGGAAATTTGCGGAGGAGTAATGACCCAATTTTTTGAATCTCTACATAGTATATATACCCGGGAGTGGTACAAAGTTTTTACCGCTCAAGAATTTTTATCATTTGAAATCGCGGTATTGGATGGACAGGTTCATTTTTTCGTAGTTTGTCCCCGAAAACTCTTATCTATAGTAGAAAAACAACTGACCGCTTTCTATCCTGATGCTTATGTTGAACAGGTTGAAGATTACAATATTTTTAAGCCCAACAGTAAGGTTGTATCGCATTATATGGTTCCAAAAAAAGATTTCTGGCTTCCCATAAAGACTTTCCAAAGAATGAATGTGGACCCTTTGAATACAATAATAAATTCCTTATCAAAAATCGGCAAGGATGACGGCGCTGTTGTACAGCTTATGGTAAGGCCAAAAAAAGACGGATGGCAGAAAAAAGGAAGAAGAGTGGCCCATAAAATTTTTCAGAGCGATACAGTATCCACATTTACCTGGTATAACCCCTTATCCTGGATTGCCACATTGTTTGAATTCTTTACCAAGGGCGAAAGAATGGGAGATATTGGAGATGTTCAAAAAGGGGCCGCAAGAACTACTCCAATCACAGATGAAGAGGTAAAAGCCATTGAGGAAAAGTGCTCAAAACCCGGTTTTGAATCGATTATACGGCTTGTTTCTTCCGCCAGCACCAAACAGGAAGCTACTACCAATCTCGTTGCGATGAGAGGCGCTTTTTCCCAGTATACGACTTCTAACAACAACAGTCTGGATTATACGAGATGGCATAATAATAAGTATCTGGTAACCAATTATATTTTTAGAAATTTCAGAAAAAGGACTTTTGAATGGTTTTTGGGTGAGAAAATGATTTTGTCGTGTGAGGAGCTTGCGAGTATTTTTCACGTACCGAATATAAGATTTAACAAATATCCTTGTATTGCCTGGCAGAATTTTAAAATCGCTCCCGCGCCTCCGAATATTCCCGATGAAGGGCTTTTGCTCGGCCACAACATATATCGGGGAGAGAAACAGGAAATCAGAATGAAAAACGAGGATAGATTCAGGCATTTCTATGTTATCGGGCAGACCGGTACGGGTAAATCTTCTATTTTACAAGTAATGATCCGTCAGGATCTTAAAAATGGTAAAGGAATTTGCGTTATCGATCCGCATGGTTCCTTGATCGAGGATATTCTCCCCTTTGTCCCGCGTGAACGTGCGGATGATGTGATTTATTTTGATCCTTCGGATTTGGAAAGGCCACTTGGCTTGAATCTTTTGGAAGGCGATACCTGGGAGGAAAAGGAGCTCGTCGCGTTGGATGCGATGAATATTATGATCAAGCTTTTTGATGAGGAAGTTTTTGGACCTAGAATCCAGGATTATTTCAGAAATGGAGTTTTGACGCTTATGTCCGACCCTGCTGGAGCCGCTCTTACCGATATAGTAAGATTGTTTACAGATGATGATTTCGCGAAGATTAAACGCCAACATGTGACAAATCCCGTTGTCGCTTCTTTCTGGGATCATCAGATGGCTAAAACCGGTGCTCGTGAAAAACAGGAGATGATCCCCTATTTTGCCGCTAAGTTCGGGCAATTCGTCACGAATACAATGATGAGAAATATTATCGGTCAGGCGAGATCAGCTTTTGATATCACTAAGTGTATGCAGGAAAAGAAAATCTTACTGATGAATCTGTCGAAAGGTACTGTCGGTGAGGTTAATTCCAAACTGCTCGGTCTTGTAATAGTGCAAAAACTGCAGATGGCCGCGCTTAAACGTCAAAAAATGCCAAAAGAAGAGCGTCAGGATTTTTATCTTTATATAGATGAGTTTCAAAATTATGTAACAGAAAGTATTGAATCTATTCTTTCCGAAGCAAGAAAATATCGATTGAGTTTAAATATCGCCCATCAGTATCTCGGACAATTGGAGGAAAGCTCTTCCGGTGTCAAGAAAAAGGGTGTGAGCATTAAAGACGCGGTTTTTGGGAATATCGGTACGATGATGTGTTTCAAAATCGGCGCGCAGGACGCGGAACATATGGCTAAAGAAATGGCTCCTGTATTCAGTGACCAGGATCTTATTAATATCGATAAATATAAGGCCGTAATGAAGCTTTCTATCGATACCGAGCCAAGCCGTCCTTTTAGTGTAACTCCCGTCAATCCGTATCTTGAAGAAGGCGACAAAGAAGCGGCTGAAGCCTATAAACAACTTTCGAGGCTTAAATACGGTAGAGACAGGGATTTTGTAGACAGGGAGATTTTGAGGAGAATAGGGGTGATGTAGAGTATGCCTTTCTACGTTATTTTTGGGTTTTGACAAGTATTCTTTTCCGTATGACTCCCCTTTTTGTGGTATAATTTTTCGATTGTTTAAAATAAAAATAAAAACAAAATGAAACTGATTAAAATTCTAAAAAGAGTGATTTGTAATCTGATGATTGTTGTTTTATGTGTCATTTCCGTTTCACCATTGAGCTCTTTTCATAATGTATCCGCGGATGCTGACGAAATTGATAGCACTTACGTAAAAACTTTTTCAATTTCCGCTTATTATTCACCTCTACCGTGCCAGGAAAAATATGCGACCGGCACTTATAAAAGTGATATTCGTTTGAATGGCAATGGTACTAATGGCGCTGATGGAACCGAGGTGTATCCCGGAATGGTTGCCGCGCCCAGTACCTATGCTTTTGGAACTAAAATGTATATTCCCGGTATTGGAACTGTCGCTGTACATGACAGGGGTGGCGCGATTGTTGAATCCAATGGTGTAGATGGAGTTTATGACAGATTGGATATCTGGATGGGTTTTGGTGATATAGGTTTAAAACGAGCGCTTGATTGGGGAAAAAGGACTTTGGACGTAACTATTTATGGTGTTAATAGCGGAATAATTGAAGAAATTTATCTTAGTGATTATTCTCCGGCCGAGGCGATTCCCAATGCATGTGTTTACGAAGAGCGTGAGCCGGAAATCTATGACGTTAACGAACACGCTGTCGCTGCGGAGCCTATTTTCATAGAGGAAGAGGATGCGGTCGAATTGGATAGCACTTTGAGCTTGACCCTTCAATTTGGAGATCAGGGTGATGCGGTTTTGGAACTTCAAACTGAATTGAATACCTTGAACTTTTATAAGGGGGAATTAAACGGAGTTTATGACGAGCTGACTGAGCATGCCGTTTTTAAATTTCAACAGTCTCATTATTTGGTTGGAACCGCGGAATCCGCGGGAGCGGGTATTTTCGGGTCAAAAACAAAAGATCGTTTGAATGAGATTATTTCCGCCAGGAATTATACGAATGTTTTGGTAGCGGCCGCTACTCAGGAAAAAGTTGAGCAGGACGCGGTTATGGTAGCTAAATCTGAATCCGAGCTTGCTGAGGCTGAGGTCGAAGCTGAAACTGAGACTGTATCTGAATTTTTTTTAACTTCTGAAATGGATTTTGGAATGGTTGGCGGTGATATTCGTAAATTACAGCAATTTTTACAAGATCAGGGATATTTTAACGGTTTGCTTATCACGGATTATTTCGGTCCTGTTACAGAGAGTGCTTTATTGACCTTTCAAATAGATAATAATATTGTTTCCGGCGAAGATGACTTGGGAGCCGGAAGAGTCGGACCGAACACACTGAGCGTTATTAATAATTACTTTTAAACCGGTATTTTTTATACAACTTTAATACTTCTTCTTTTTTCGTCTATATATTCAAGATAAATATTAATTCTGTTTTCGGGTAAGTATTCTTCCATTCTATCCGCCCATTCTATTATTATAATGTCGTTGGGGTTTTCCAGTAATTCATTAATTTCCCCCAGCAGGAGTTCGTCGATATAGCTCAGCCTGTAAAGGTCGATGTGATAAATGTTTTGGTCGTTTTTTGTCGCATGCTTCCTTATGTAGGTATAAGTAGGACTCTTTATTTTAATCCGGTCTATACCAAAATATTCCGCCAGTCCTTTTGTAAAAGTCGTTTTTCCGGTGCCCAAATCTCCAAATAAGCAAACCACTCCCCCATTTTGGATTTTTTGGGCAATTTTTTTCGCGAACGTAGCGGTTTCTTCCTTATTTTTGGTTATTGGCATGTTGTTGGCATGGTGATTGATTTTTCCCCTTATCTTTGGTATAATTTTATAATCGTTTTTAAAAATAAAAACAAACATAAACATGAAGAAATTCTATAATCATAGCGGAGCGCGACTTGGGTTCTTGATTTTAATAGGATCTGTAATTCTTTCATTGTCCTTATTGTCAGGTAATATTTCGCATTTACTTCAGACAAGCATTCTCGGGTATCCTGAACATGAACCTTTTGACGGGACTGTTTATCCTATACAGAAAGTCCCGGATTGGACTGGGCTGGATTTTGAAAAATGGGATTATGATTACAATTCTTTAAGTGACAGCGATCTTATTGATATTCCTTATTATTATACCAATCAACTCAAAGTTAGCACTGATGATTTGCAATGGGGAGATCCCGCCGATGACATTATTCGTAATGCTAAAATCACTTATTCCGTTCCATATATGGGAAATTACCTGCTTGATGGAATAGAATATGCCGGTTCTCATCCGGCAGTTGATATAAAAACGCTGGAAGGAACTCCTGTTTATGTTATCGCAAACGGAACCGTTATAAAAACTTCAATTCAGACTTCCGGTTTTGGAAATCATATAGTTATCCAACATAATAATTTTCCAACTCTTGACGATCCTAATGCCACCGAAACGATATATTCTTCGTACAGCCATTTGAGTAACCTTACGGTTTCCGAAGGTGATGTTGTTTATAAAGGCGATCAGATTGGATCTGTTGGCGCTACGGGAACTGCTACAACCGAGCATTTACATTTCCAGATCGACAATGATGAAGCTCCGTGGCATCCTTTTTGGCCGTTCACATGGCAGGATGTTACCGATGCGGGGCTTGATTTCTTTTCCGCCATAAATGCAGGCCTTGGGTATGATAGCGCCATAGCGACAACTATAAATCCCATGAAATATGTTCAGGCTTATCTGGATGGTGATTATGTTCCGGAAGTGGTGGAAGCTGATAGTGTGGATGCCGATTCCTATGTTCCCGAGGAGGTTGAGGAAGTAGAGGAGGTTGAGATTGAAGAAGAAGTCGAAGAAGTAGAGGAAGTAGAGGAAATTGTGGAAGTAGAAGAAGTTGTGGCGGACCCTCCCGTTTTGAATTTTGAATTTGAAGTTTTACCAAAATATTATGTAGATCAGGGTTCCGGATTTTCCGTTCTTATAAGAGATCAATACGGAGATGAGTTTGATGGATTTACAGGCGAAATTGTTGTTACTTCCGCCAATGAACTGGTTCGTACTAAACCCGTTATTCTCCGAAATATTGATTTTGATAATAATGGGAGACTGACAGGTGAATTCAGCCGTATGGATGAGGGAAGAGATAAACTGAAAATTGAATATGAAGACAATGTTTATTATTCCGATTGGTTTGATATCATTGATAACGGTGAAGATATCAGTTTTTCAGATTTGCCTGAGTCTCATGAGTGTTATAACGCGGTTACGTACCTTGTTTCCGAAGGAGTGGTCGCGGGTTATCCCGATGGGACGTTTCAGCCTGAGAAGGCTGTTAGCAGAGTCGAGGCTTTGAAATTTATTTATGAAGGATTGAAAGAATCCGTTTCCGAAGGGAATCTTCCTTTTTCCGATGTTTCCAAGGAAGAATGGTATGGAGGGTATCTATATACCGCTTATTCCAATGGTGTTGTGAATGGTTATTCGGATGGGACATTTAAACCGACCAATGCTGTAAATAAGGCTGAATTTTATAAGATTTTGTTTAATGGAATGGGTGTTGATGTAAATCCGAATTTAGAAAAAGATCCGTTTAAGGATGTAAAGGCTGATGAATGGTTTGCGCCGTTTGTCGCTTACGCGAAAGAACTTGGAATTATTGACTCCGATGTGAAGTATTTAAACGCTGATGAGGGTATGACCCGCGGTGAAGTGGCTTACGCTATTTTCAAGCTGATGCAGATAATGAAGTAATTGCGTTGGTACCCGAGACAGGATTCGAACCTGTGACCTTCGCCTTAGAAGGGCGCTGCTCTATCCAACTGAGCTACTCGGGCATAGTGGGTTTTCTTGTGTTTTTATACTATTTTATGCGGTTTTTATCAAGTCTTGGGTTCTGTTATATCAATTCTTCGATTTTTATTATTTCTTTTAAAAGCAGTATTTCGATAGTGAATGCGATCGCGTTATTGAACATGTGGAACGCGATTGCGGGAATTATTGATTTACTCCTGATTACCAGTGAATTGATTATTAGCCCCAAAATAAAAATCGGGATTATTGAGCTTAGCTGTAAATGTAGAAGCGCAAAAAGTGCGGCTGAGATTATGCTTCCGTAAATTACCCCACATTTGTTTGAAATTGACCGCAAAAGAAATCCTCTAAAGAAAATTTCTTCTATAATCGGGGCAATCGCTACTATCAGTATTCCGGAAATTATTAATTCAATCAGATTATCCCCGAATAACGGTAAAATTCTTTCCTGAATCTGATATCCGGGAATTTTCCAGCCCGTGTAAAAAATTATTAAGCTGATAACCAATGTTATCCCTAGAAACAGCAGATATCCGCTAAATACCAGTTTTATTGTTTTCCATATGCTCGTACGGACGAGTCCAAACGTTTTCCCGTTAAACTTGTATTTAATTAACGTTAAAATTATTAGCGGGATAGAGATCAGAATCCATTGGACTACAAATAAAACAAGAAAATACAAACTTTTGTATTCCGAGTCCTCTATTAGCTTTTCTATTCCAAAGTACCGCATTCCAAAAAAAGCGATTCCGAGTAGACCTGCGGCCGCTAATATGGTTATAATAATGTCCTTAGTGCTCCAAGGCGCTTGAAAATACTTTTTCATAAGATACAATATAAAGGGCAACTGAGAATCATTTTACAAGCATTATGCAATTACGTGAAGGGGAACAAATTATTAAAGTTTTTCATCATCATCCCACGCCTTTTGTGTATGATGTTTTTAAGGTGATTTTGGGGAGTTTTCCCTTTTTTCTGCTTCTTTTCCTTTTTACTCCGATTTTGTCCGTTAAATGGGTTGTGATTCTGTACCTGATGGTTTTTGCTCTTTTTGCTCTGGTTTTGACATATGTTGCGTTGATTTATTGGCTTGATAAATTGATAATTACGAATCAGAGGATTATTCATATAGACTGGAAATATCTGACTGTGAGAGATGAATCCGAGGCTTTTTTGAGGGATATTCAGGATGTACAAACCGAAGAAAAGGGTATTCTGTCCAGATTTTGGGTCTTTGATTACGGCTTATTGAGGTTGGATACACCGAGTTCTTATGTGACTATTGAATTTTTTCATGCTCCTGATCCCGAAAATATTCGAAAACATATTTTTTCTCTTAAACAACAATAATGATCGAAAGTAAAAAAGGAAATTCGGAAAAGGTTCTGTCCCCTCTCGCGAATACGAGTACCGTCCAGTTTGAGAATACCTTGAGACCTCAGTCGTTTGATGAGTATATCGGGCAAAAAATTATAAAAGACAATCTGAAAGTTTCCATAAAGGCATCTAAAAAACGCGGAGAGACTTTGGATCATGTGCTTCTCCACAGCGCTCCCGGCCTTGGTAAAACCACTCTTGCGGGTATTATCGCGAAGGAAATGGGCTCGGCTATGAAAATAACTTCCGGGCCGGCTCTGGAAAAACAGGGGGACGTTGCTTCCATCATCTCGAATCTGCAGGAAAACGATATTCTTTTTATAGATGAGATTCATCGATTGAAGCCTGTTGTTGAGGAGGTGCTTTATACGGCTATGGAGGATTTTGGTATTGATATTATTATAGGGAAAGGGCCTTCGGCCCGAAATATGCGCATTAATCTGCCGAAATTTACTTTGATTGGGGCTACTACTAAAATGAGTATGCTGAGTTCTCCTTTACGTTCGAGATTTGGCAATGTTTTTAAACTACAGTTTTATTCCGATGAAGATATCGCTGATATTATTTTGCGATCTTCTTCTATTCTGGATTGTAATATTGACGAAGATATGGCTAAAATTTTGGCAAAATCATGCAGGCAAACTCCGCGTATAGCGAATCGTTTGTTAAAAAGGGTCAGGGATTTTGCGGATGTGAAAAATGAGTCTGTGATTGATATGTCGGTATTGCATGAGGCGCTAAAATCCGTTGGAATTGATGATATAGGTCTGGATGTTACCGATCGCGAGCTTTTGTCCGTGATAATTGATAAATTTGAGGGTGGGCCGGTTGGTTTGAATACTCTGGCGGCGGCGATTTGTGAAGAGCAGGGCACGATTGAAGATATTTATGAGCCTTTTTTAATTAAGCTTGGATTTTTAGAGCGTACCACCCGTGGTAGAATCGCAACAAAGAGGGCATATGAACACTTAAGTATGAGTATCTAAGTTTACTTTGATTTGTTATTTTTATATAATTGTCCGCGTTAATTTAATTCTATCTTTATGAGAAAATTAGTTCTAGTGCTTGGTATTGTTTTTTCAGTTCTTCTTTCCGGTTGCGTCATTCAGGACGCGTTTAAAGACGAGCCGGAGCTGACTTCCCTAACCGGAATACTTTTCGAACAGACTATTACTGATGATGTTTCGGGAACGCATTTACTTACTGTGACGGATGCCGGAGAACAGACGGAAATGCCGCTGAGAAGCCTTTCCGTGAACCTTTCAGGACAAAATTATCTTGAGAACAGGGTGCAGGTTATCGGTTTTATGAATGAAGATGACGGGGTTTTTGAGGTGACGGGAATTTCTGTTGTGGAAGCTCTGCATGAAATTGTGAAAGACCCTGAATTCATTGGATACAAAAACACGGATTTCGGCATTCAGCTGGAATATTATAATAATTGGGATGTTAATGAGTCAGATGATTCGATAGTATTCACGGCTCCCGTTGATGATGATACAGAACTTGGAGGAGATGAGGTTGTTATATCTCAGATCCCTTTTATGTATCAGCCGACAATTTCCGAAGACGGCGAGGAGGATAATCCGCTTTTGGTTTATATGAGCGAAAATTTTCCAGAGGTTAACGACCCTGATTCTTTAATTCATAAAATAGGTCTTGCCAGTTTAGACGCAGTAGAGATGGAAGACGGAATGGATATTGTTTATTACGTTTACAGAAGTGGTTTTGTTTACGAAATTTCTTTTGTGGCTTCGGAAAATCATGATCATGATAATATGAAACTTTTTGCGGAAATGTTGGCAGAGTTTAAATTTACCGGGTTTACTGTTGAGGGAGAGACGGAAGACGACGCTGTTTTAGATGAGGAAGGAGGAGAAGATGAGGAGAGTACTGATATCGAAGAACCTGTGGAAGAAGCGAATGATGTTGTTCTTCCGGTTTTAGATATGAAATTCGCGACTTTTGAGAGTCTGCCACTACTCTTTGCGGGTGAATATCCTGCGAGTTGGTATTATGCGGGTTCCAGCGGTAGTAGCGCTGATATTTTGAGGCATTATGGATTTAGTGATGAATCTGTTGAAGATGATAATGAACTAATTTCTCTGGATGTAATTACCAGTGATATTCCGAGTGGATCCAAGCTGGGAAATTTAACCGTGGTTGAATCCGGGAATACTTATACCGCTTACGCTACCGTTAATGAGAGAAATTATAGGGTGGAAGGTGACAAAGAATATAAAGATATTATTTTGCATATTGCAGGTAGTATTATTGCGATTGAGGATTGACCTCAAGTTTTTAGCACTCTATGATACGGAGTGCTAAAAGATAATATTACAATTTTTCTATTTTGAGTAAAGGATAGTTTTACTAGTTACAGTTCCAAGAATGAAGATTTTGTGCTAGAATTATATGAAAATAAAAATAATTTACTAAAAAAACATATTCATGACCGACTTCAGTAATTTCAACAAGTTTACGAAGGAAGCAAAAAGAGCGCTTGTTGTAGCGCAGGAAAAAGCAAAGGAATCAAAATTGAGCTATGTGGGAACCGAACATGTTCTCTTGGGGATTCTCTCTCAGGAAAATTCTCTCGGTGCGTCAGTTTTACTTAATTTTGGCGTTTCCCTTGAGAATGTGAACCTTGTGTTAAGGACGGTTGGACGTACTAATCCTCCTGTTTCTTCCAAAAACGGATCAGGTGGTTTGAGCGGCTTTGCGAAAGAAGTCATTGAAGAAGCTGTTAAAACAGCTCATGGTTTTGGACATTCTTTTGTCGGGACGGAGCATTTACTTTATTCTATTGTTTCTCAGGATAATACTGCAGCGACTGTTATTCTGGAAAACA
>JAUVQE010000051.1 GCA_030598325.1 Nitrospirota bacterium
CAGTCCCATCCATAGACCTCGCGCTTACAATGTTAGTAGACAATTCCACCCCTCAAACAGGAAACTCAATCAGTTATACACTTACGTTAATCAATAACGGTCCCGAAGACGCCACAAATATCCAAGTCACCAACACTTTATCATCGGACACATCATATGCGTCATCTGCAGAAAGTCACAACGGCGACACAGGCGTTTGGACAGTTGGAACCCTTGCAAGTGGAGCACAAACCTCAATCACAATAAACGCGACTGTAACAGCGTCCATAGTTGGAACAATCATAACCAACTCAGCTGAAGTCACTTCCGCTACAGAAAACGATTCTGATTCAACCCCAAACAATGATGATTCGTCTGAAGACGATCAGGCTTCCGCTCAATCAATAATTCTGGCCGCTACCGAAGGAAGCAGTTTAGGTTTTTATTCCTCAAGTAGTAGCTCTTCCGAAACAACAACAACGGAAACCCTAAGTGGAGAACTCGAAGAAGAAGAAATTAGCGAAGAAGAACCCCCCGTCGAAGAAGAAGAAATTAGTGAAGAAGAACCTCCCGCCGAAGAAGAAATTAGCGAAGAAGAGCTCGAAGAGGAAAAAAACATCTTGGAAGAAGCCACCAAAACAGTAACAACGGTAGTAACAGAAACGATCACGGAAAAAATTGAAAGCTATGAAATTATTTTTGAAGAAAAACCCACAGAAGTAGTAGAAGAAGTAGTGGTAGAAGAAATAAAATTGGAAACGGCAGAAGTGAAAGAAGCGATAGAAGAATATTTTGAAGAGTTGGAAAAGCAGGAAGAACCGGAGGAGAAAGTAATGAAAACAGATCCGGAACTTGCGAGCATTACGACAGGTGAAATAACGGAAAAAGCGAAAGAGATAATAACAGAAACAGCCTTGGAATCGGCAACAGAAGTATTAAAAGTCGATGAAGCGGTAGCAATCTACATAGCCGGAAAAAAGAAAATAGTGGAAGATAGAGAAGAGCTGGCAGAGATACTGGAGGAAATAGATCTTACAAAATCAGATATAGATGGAGACGGAATATCAGACGCATTTGCGGTATCAAAAGGACTTCCACTATTTGATCAAAACCCGGACGGAGATCAATACATCACAACTACCGAAATATATTGCGACCTTGACCCAACAGAAAAAGATGAACTGGCAGTCATTCCGACAATATCAAATTTGAAAGAAGCGACAGCGGGAAAAAATCCGATATTCAGAGTTTGTTCGAAGATACCGGGGGAAAAGTATGAAATATTCCTGATAGAGAAAGAAAAAGAAGACCAAATCTATATTGGAAAAGGAGAAATAGGTGAAGGCTACCAAGGAGCACTCATATCAAAAACAGAAATACCGGACGGAGAATATTACATTCTAACAAAAATAGGAGATGGAGAAAAAATAGAAATTGGAGTATCGAGCTTTACAGTAAATAATGAAATAATTCCGGACGCCCCAGTAATAGAAGTTAGCGGAGTAGCAAAAATACTGGGGAAAACAGTATATTCCGTAATAATTCTAAATGGAGAAATACGACTGGATTTTGACGCGGAAGAATTCATAGCGATATCAGCAAAAAACTCAGCAGCAGAAATAGAAAGGTACATGGTCAAAGGAACATCAGAACCCGGAATTATATATGTAACATACAAAAGTCGTATCCTGTCATCAGTGGTAATCTCTGATGCCTCGCAGGGAGAGTTCGAAGCCGAAATACCAGCAGATTTATCAGAAGGAGAACACGAAGTATTGGTATATCTGCATGACGAAGAAAATAATCTCGTAAGTAATGTAACAAGACTTCTCTTCTCAAAATAATATAATGCCAAAAACCGACACAAAGGCCCTCCAATGGATAAAAAAATACCTTCGATATACGGACTATATCGGAGCAGCTCAGCTTTATTTAAAAGACAATTTTCTTCTGCGTGAGAAGCTAAAACCTGAACATTTTAAAGCGAGAATCCTCGGACATTGGGGCACGGTCCCGGGTCTGAATTTCATTTATGCGAATATGAATTATTTAATCGCAAAACATAAATGCAATATGCTTTTCGTTACAGGACCCGGTCACGGAGCGCCGGCGGTACTCGCGAATCTTTTTGCGGAAGGCACTCTGGATAAATTTTATAAAAAATATCCGGTGAATCTGAAAGGAATGGGGAAAATTATTAAAGATTTCAGTTGGCCCCATACTCTGTTTCCAAGCCACGTCACCCCAACAGTTCCGGGATCGATTCTGGAAGGGGGAGAACTCGGATACAGCCTGTCAACGGCATTTGGAGCGGCCCTCGACAATCCGGACCTAATAGTAGCTGTGGTGGTGGGAGATGGAGAATCAGAATCGGGACCAATCGCGGCATCATGGCACAGTAATAAATTTCTAAACCCAAAAACTTCCGGAGCTGTTCTCCCAATAGTCCATATAAACGGCTACAAAATTTCAAACCCAACACTCTACGGCACAATGAGCGATCAGGAACTCCACGACCTTTTCACGGGATACGGCTACGAACCTTTAATTGTAAAAGGACCGAATGTGGAAAAGAAAATGCTGGAAGCCAGTGAAAAAGCATACAAAATGATTCGCGCGATTCAGAAAAAAGCACGAAAATCACGCAAGCCGATATTAAAACCAAAATGGCCGGTAATATTATTAAGAACACCAAAAGGCTGGAAAGGAATTCACAAATATCACGGGCACGCAGTCGAAGGATCATTCCATTCTCACGGAATTCCGATTGGTCACCCGAATAAAGAAGAAGATGCGTTAAAAGCGATTGAAAAATGGCTAAAAAGCTATCGAATAAATGAATTGTTGGACAAAAACGGCAAACCAAAAAAAGAACTCCTGCAATTTGTGCCAAAAGGCAAGTACAGAATGGGAGACAACAAACATGCGATCGGAGGCCTCCAATATAAAAAACTCAAAATCCCGAATCTCCAAAAATACGCGATCAAAGTCAAAAAAAGAGGTGAAAAAGAAGGTTCCAGCATGGTCGAAGCGGGAAAACTTTTCCGGGACGTCATTGGAAAAAACCAAAAAAACTTCCGGCTTATGTGCCCGGACGAACTCGAATCAAACAAACTCTCGGCGGTTTTTGAAAAAACAAAAAGAGCCTACATGTGGCCACTGTCCCCTACCGATGAACACCTCGCTCCGGACGGAAGAGTCATGGAACTCCTTTCCGAACACACATTGCAGGGCTGGTATCAGGGATATTTATTAACAGGACGGCACGGAGTATTTGTAAGCTATGAAGCCTTCACAACAATCATCACGAGCATGGTCGACCAATACGCAAAATTCCTCAAACAGGCATTCAGAGTCCCATGGAGAAAGCCAACAGCCTCCGCGATTTACATAAACTCAAGCCTCGGTTGGAGGCAGGACCATAACGGATTTTCCCACCAAAACCCAAGTTTCGTATCAAACGTTCTCCAAAAACACGGAAAATTCTGCCAAATCTACTACCCGCCAGATATAAACAGCATGCTTGTCGCGCTCGAGGAAACAATGACAAAAAAAGACTCAATCAACGTAATAGTCGCCGGAAAACGACCACTCCCGCAATGGCTTACTTTAAAAGAAGCCCGCAAGCAGGCAAAAACAGGAATAGGAATCTGGGAATGGGTCGGCGGCAAACAGGCGAACAAAAATCCCGATGTCGTTCTTGCTTCAGCAGGCGATTATTTAACCCGTGAAGCTTTATTCGCGGTAAAAATATGCAAAGAATTAGCTCCCGAACTCAAAATCAGATACGTAAACGTATCGGAATTAACGGCAATTGGACTGGGAGATTACTATCCGCGCAAAGGCGCCTGCCAGACGGAAGCGGGAGTAAACAAATTTTTCACAAAAGACAAACCGGTGGTTTTCAATTACCACGGATATGTGAACGATATCGAACAAATCCTGTGGCCTTACACAACATCCGACAGATTCATTCTCCACGGTTACCGTGAAGAAGGCTCCACCACCACCCCTTTCGACATGACAGTCTCAAATGGCGTCAGCCGCTACCACATCGCGATCGACCTCATCAAACAAGGAGCAAAAAACAACAAAACAATTGCAAAGAAAAAAGATAAAATCCTGCGCGAACTCAACCGCATAATCTCAAATCACCAGGACTACATCCACAAACACGGCGACGATCCGGAAGAGGTGAAAAGTTTGAAATGGTAAGATTTTAGAATTTTTTTAAGAAAATTTTAGAAAAATTTAATATTCGCCTGTTAGAATAATGAATAATTATTTGATAATTCGCCAAATCTGGTGTAAACTTAAGTTATAACTAAAGTTATACCCTATGACTACAAAATTAATCGGATTAAAAGAATTCAGACTCAACTTGTCTAAGTACACAAAACAGGTGGAATCCCAAAAAGTACGCCTAATCGTCCTCAAAAAGAACAAACCCGTACTTGAAATCAATCCGATCAAAAAGAACTCTGCTTTAGAAGACCTTAGAAAACAGACTGCAGAAGCAAGAGAGCAATACAAAAGGGGGGAAGTTTACACTCTGGAAGAGGTGAAGAAAGAACTTGGTTTATGAACGCAAAATTCTTTCTAACTTTCTCGAAAGAAAGCAAAAAAGATATAAAAAAACTCGAAAAACAAATAGCCAATAGAATATTAGACAAACTTGAATATTTTATTAATTCTGGTAATCCGCTTATTTACTCTAAAAGATTAAAAGATAAGGCAATTGCAGATTATAGATTTCGAATTGGAAATTATAGGATATTTTTTGATAAAAACATCGAAGGGGAAATAATTATCCTCTTTATTATAGCCATCAAACACCGCAAAGAAGCCTATTGATTATACCTGGTGGGTGGGGAGGGATTCGAACCCCCGTAGGCGGAGCCAATGGGTTTACAGCCCATCTCATTTGACCACTCTGATACCCACCCAAGTTTTTAACGTACCGATTGCGCAACACAGCGAATCATTCATCTAAAAAACGCAAAAAAATTATACCGAACATAATCTCTTAAGCAAAGACAATTTAAATCTTGTATTAAAATCAAATAAATAATAGACTTAAAGACGCTCAAAGATTAATAAAAACCAAACCTATGAAAAATCACACTAAAATATTAACAATCGGTCGCACAATAGCCATTCTATCAGCGATTCTATTGGGAGTAAGCGCGTTTCTGCCATGGGGAAGCAGCGCATACGTATCGGTTGACGGCATGGCGGGAGACGGCTGGATCACTATCGCCATAGGACTCCTCGCGTTTATTCTCCTTTTCGTCAAAAGAATTTCCATCTGGCTTTCATTATTTTTTGGAATATTGGCGCTGATTATCGGGATAGTCGATTTTAACGCGATGCTTAAAGCAATCAAACTGGTAACAGACGGAAATATGGGAATAGGCCTCTACACAACTTTAATAGCGAGCGCCGGAATAGTAATAGGAACAATAGTGGAAATAATTCAGGAAAGAAGCAAAAAATTAAGAAAGAAACTCGCGTATCTGGACGACGAATAAAACAAAAACCGCAATCCCCTCTATTTATCTATAATTCCCGAATTCCAGCGGTACCAATATTTTCTCATCCGCTTTTAAAGCCTGCATAATAGCCTGCAAATCATCAATAGACGCTGAGGTAACCCTGAGAATATCCCCTTGAATTAAAGGCTTTGCCTTTGGGAAAAGCTCTCGAATTTTTTTTGCAAGATCCTTTGACGTTTCCTGATCCAAAGCTTTTATTAACTTCATTTCCTGCCTTACCCTCATTCCGCCGATTTCCTGTACGGCTTGCCTATCCAAAATCTTTGGAGACAATCCCCTGCTGATCATTTTCTTTGTCAAAATGCCATAGACTGACTCGATATGCATTTCACTTTGTGTTGTAAGCTTTACGTAGTCTTCGGAAAGTTCAATCTCCACCCCCGCGTCTTTCAGATCAAACCTGTTGAACGCCTCTTTTTTTGTCATTTCCACAGCATTTTTCAACTCCTGAAAATCAAACTGCACCGACACATCCATTGAATGCTCCTTTGCCATATTTATAAGGTTAAATTCAACCGGGATTATATCATAGACAAGACTGGAACAAAGCTTACAAAATCTTCCTCAGTTTCGAGTAGAAATTTTCCCTGGAATCAATAAGCAAAAAAACAATCTCGTCTTCCCCCTTGTTTAAAAGGTAAGCAATCCTATAAGAATTATTTTTGTAATCAAATGAAATCCCCCGAACTTTATATTTTCTAAATGGCTGTTCCAAAAGCTTTCCCTTAGCCGGAGTATCTATGACTCCGTCAACCTTACTTTTTATTAGATTAAACAAAGTTTCATCCCTTATCTTTCGGACGAATTTCTTGAAATTTTTATGGAATATAGATCTCATTTCTTAAATACATCGTTATATTCAACGAATTTCTTCGCCTTTTTATTTTCATAGTCAAGAATAGCATCGGTAATGCCATGTTGATATTCCAAATCAACCGGTTCAATCTTGAAAATAGGCTTCGATCTCTTAACAATGGTTATAGAAACCCCACTTTCCACTAATTTTTGATATTTTGGAAATGAGGCCCGGAATTCCTTCGAAGAAACAATTAAAGTGTTCATAATTTAAAGTAAAGATCTGCTAAAAGTCTAACAAAAGCTCTACTAAAAGTCAATAAACCACGTACGAGCAGACGCAAAAAAAGTGTTGCCGAAAAATTAACAACACTTCATGGAGCCACCTTCACCCTTCGGGTATAGCTGGTCCATCCGATTCGCACGCTCGCTTAAGAGCTCGCTACTTATCGCATGGAGCCACCTATCGGAGTCGAACCGATGACCCTCTGTTTACAAGACAGA
>JAUVQE010000043.1 GCA_030598325.1 Nitrospirota bacterium
ATGGGCTACGCTTCTGCATGATATAGGTAAATTCGACACTTTTTCAGAGGACGAAGAACGAATAAGATATAACGGTCATTCAGAAGTAGGCTCTGAAATCGCAAAAAAAATACTAAAACGCCTGAAATTTCCCAAAAAAACTATCGATCGGGTTTTCTGGCTGGTTCGCCACCACATGATGGTAGTACCGTTATTTGAAATGCCGGATAAAAGAAAAAGACACTGGTTTTTGGAACCGGGATTTGAAGAACTTTTGGAATTATATCGCGCAGACGCAATGGGGATAATCCCCCTCGATCTGTCCGCGTACGAAGGCTTAAAAAAACTCTACCGCCACGAAATTGCAAAGCTTAAACTAATGCCGCGTCAACTCATCACCGGTGACGAAGTAATGAAAATAACAGGCCTAAAACCGGGCAAAGAGATAGGTGAAATTCTAAAAAAAGTCCGCCACGCCCAAATAGAAGGCGAAATAAAAACCTCCAAGGAAGCAAAAGAATACGTCAAAAAAACTAAATCATTCCCTTCTCCTTCATAAACTTAAAGTATTCTATTTTTAACAAGACCATTGCTCCGATTCCAATTAGGAACAAGACCAGATTCGCAACCCAACCGACATAAGGAATTACGCCCACAATATAATAAGCGAGCATTGCCAGAGCCATGCCTCCAAACAATTTCCACCTGGAAATTTTCTTTTTGTAATTAAAAACATAACCGGCAAGCCAGGCCGCTACAAAAACTTTTGCGAAATATATCACCATCAACAACATAGCAAAAACAATCAAACCAACGGGAACACCCACAACGGTTATCATCAAAACTATCGCGCCAATAATCGCAACTATCATTGTCAAAAGGCCAACACCAAAAGTTTTGAGAATATTATCATTTGTAATTTTGGTGGCTTTAATAAGAGCTTTAGGGGCGAGCAATACTAAAATTCCGGCAAGAATAAGGGCCGACAAGAAACTCAAAATTTTCCATATAAAAAAAGCGTAAGTGATATTTTCCAGCACAGATTCTTCCTCAAATTGATTAAATAAAATCTCGCCACTTACAACATCATCGGGAATATTCGCTTCAAGCAAAGCGGAATACTTCAGATCTCCCAGTATTTTCGCATTCTCAGAAATATTAATGGTATCTTCAATAGTCACAATAACGTCTTTCCCGACAACGCCATTTATCATGAGCATCCCCATTCCTCCACGGATATCTTCCCCAATTTCACCGTCAACCGTAAGAATACCGGCTCCGGAAAGAACACTTCCACCCACAACCGAACCCTTCCCAATGTCCACCTGCCCGCCAATAGCCACAATATCATCACCTACATTCCCATAAACCGCAACCTGTCCGCCAATTACACGCAAATCTCCAAGTACATCTCCAAGAACAATCACACGTCCTCCGGCAACCACAAGATCCTCATGAATCTTGGCGTTTATAGTAACGGTGCCGCCGGCAATATAAAGATCACCAAAAATATCGGCTTCAATATTCGCGTTACCTCCGACAATATAAGCGTCATCCAGAATATTTGTTGTAATAACAATATTTTCGCCCGCCTCAAGAGTCACAGCGAACGCGGAACCGGAAGTCAGAATAAAAAGACTTAAGAAAAGAAGTAAAAACTTTTTCATACGTAAGAGGGTTAGATATGGGAAAATTATAATGAGAAATAATCACCATGTCCACCTCATCATCTAAATTTCGCGCACTTTATATAAAGCATCTCTGTTAGTCTTCAATTCGGGAAAAACGGTTTTAAAAAATTCAAACTCTTCATCACTCTTTTTATCGCTTTCCAAACCATCCAGCCATTTTTCCTCATACATCTCATAAATTGCCTCATAATTTCCGGAATAATAAAGCTGATAAACTTCCTCAACCACAGCAGAAATATCTTTCCCATTAGCCACTTTCTCAACAAACTCATAAAAATTAGCGACAGCGACATCATAAGCCTCTGTGGTTTTGAGTTCATCTCCCTCGATCAGCAATCCCGATTTTTGCATAAGGGCCCTGGTCCGAGCTTCCACCAATCCTTCATTTTCCACATCATTTCCATGGCAATATTCATGCACGATTACATGAGCAAGCCTGTGCACGGGATGCATCAACATAATAGGGTCGATTATAATTTTTCCTTCCCTGGCCTCTCCAACGGTTTTCCCCTCAAACTTTGCAAAATACAGATCTTTTCCGGTGAAGCCGGTCATGTTTTCTACATGAGAAAGCGCCGCCTGCAAATTTCTATAAGCCCGGGCCGGATCTGAAATCTCAACATCGGAAACAGATACAGATTCACCCGTTTTAGAGTTTTTTTTCAAACCAGAGGCCTTTTTCAGAGCTTTTTCAACCCGCTAGGAAGTTTCCATCCTCAAATCGTCTGCTTCCGAAACGAGCGACCCCTCACTTCCCTCTATGAATTTTTGAACCGGTTCCTCACTCATAAAATATATTTATCCTACCTGATTATAACACAAAACCGCCCTTCCCGCAACTAGCCGTCCCCATCAATTACTGATAAATTCTACCCATGCAAATAGCACTTCTCATAGTCCTATCAATCATCCCCGCAGTAGTTCTGCTTTGGTATTTCAATAAACAGGACAAAGGAAAACCCGAACCGAAAAAACTCAAATGGAAAATCTTCGGATGGGGGGTTTTGGCGGCGGTTTTCGCGTTAATAATAGAGCTGAATGTAGAGGAACTTTATCGGTATTTGGGGATCACGCAACAAAGAACATTCTGGTTGTATATATTTCTGACCGCATTCATCACAGCGGCATTTGTAGAGGAGGCAATGAAACTTTGGGTTGTAAAAACGCGCGTATTCAAAAATAAACATTTCGACGAAGTGATGGACGGTATCACTTACACAATAATCGCGAGTATGGGGTTCGCGACCTTTGAAAACATCTTTTATGTGGTGGGTGGGGGATTCGGAATCGCGATAGTCAGGGCTTTAATTTCGGTCCCGGCACACGCGCTTTTCTCTGGAATTATGGGCTACTACATCGGAAAAGCAAAATTCGCGACCCCGGGCAAAAGCCGCAATTTAATCTGGAAAGGTTTCGGTCTGGCGATCCTTTATCATGGGCTTTTCAACTTTTTCTTATTCACGCAAAGTGCGCTTTTCCTACTCGTTTTGCCGTTAATGGTGATAATGGGATTGCATTTGAAATCCAAAATCAAACAGGCTCAATTTTCAGACCATGTTATTAAGGAAAAACCGGAAGGACTCACGTTCAAAAGAATCGCGAAAGTAATAATAGCCACCATATTAATTTTGACGGGAACGGGAAGTGTCATCGGGAGTATTCTGCTTAATCAGGACCCAACTTCGGGATATACAGGGAAAGACATTATTTATGCGGGAATATTCGCAGCCGCATTGCTTGCGATCAGCTATTTCCTTTTGAGAAAGAAAACTAAGCACTCTCCCCCTCAAAATTCTCCTTGAAAAACCACTTAATAACATTCCAGTCATTATTGCGCGGAAGAAGGGTGTAAGCGTGATTTTCATTTTCACAACCGGGCCCCTCCTCACCATTAGCTTCCGCCTCGGCTATCAAAGCATTACAATCTTCAACCGTAATATAAGAAGGAACATACAAAACATTTCCCGAAGACATTACATTGTTGGACTCAATTTCATATCCCTGATATCTGAAATAATAGGCGATAGCGTCATCCAATCCGACATCGGTTTCCGTCTGCTCCAAAACGGTTTTTGCGATAGCATAAATAGTGTCGGCGTCCCCGAACCCAAAATTCTGAGCCTTATCCTGCAAAGCCTCCAAAATAAGTTGTTGCCTCTCAGCGCGCGCAAAATCAGAAGAAGTATGACGACTCCTCGCCAAGCGCAAAGCCTCAACCCCGCCAAGATGATAATCCCCGGGTTCATAATAAAGCGTCCCCTCGACGCCGTTATCAACCACCCGATAAGTCGGATCAATTACAGCTTTTTCCAGAGTCACATCAACCCCCCCAACAAGATCTATCACATCAATAAACGCATACATATCAATAAGAATATATTTATCAAGTTCATAACCCGTAAGTTCGGATAAAACCCGCGTCAGCTCCGGCATTCCATAGTAATAAGGAAAAGAATTTATTTTCCTCCCATTGTAGTAAAGATCACGCGGAATGCTAACCATCTTAATACTTTTATCGGTTTCATCAATATGGGTAAAAATCATCGTATCAACAAGATTCCCATGTTTTCCGGCAATCAAAATATTAAAAGTTCCCTCCTCATGAGTAACACTATCCCCAAAATCCGGGATATAATCAGGAATCTCTAAAGTTTTTTTTTTGTACTCCGGGTCAAAAAAAAGGATATTTTCGGAATTTGCTCCATCCGGGCTTACAATATTAATAACTCCGGTTGCCTTTTCAACAACAATAGAACTTATATGAGTCCCGTTGGAATTATAAACATCATAATAAATTCGACCTTCGTCTTCCCGCGCCTCCTGCGAAATAGTCAAACCGACCTGGGATAATAGGAGCTGAAATCCTTTATCTTCAAAAGTATTCTGCAAAGACTCTTGCGCTTCCAGCGACTTTATTTCAAAAAAAGTTCTAGTATCGAGTTTTTGTAAGAATGGAATTAGAGCGGTTGAAATATCGGATGCGGTGACGGTCAAAGAATTGTCATTCACATCAACCAGAGAAATCTCAAGATCGGATGTGTTCAAAACGATTTTGCCAATCAAACCTCCGGAACTGTTATGCACCGGATAAGTCATCTCGTCGCCTTCCGTCAAAGTCTCCGCCATTAAAGTAATTCCCAATTTTCCAATTTCCGCCAAAGTTTCGGAGCTACCGATAGCGGCGCTTATCTCGGATTTTTTCTCTTCAATGGCGACGATCGCCTCAATAATATTGTCTTTTTCATCAGCCAAAAATTCAATTAACTCGGCCTCAAAATCCTCATAGGAATCGGTGGCGACTTCATCTTTTCCCTCATAAGTCTTCGCGTAAAGAATCCCATCTTCTTTTGAAAGATAATAGTGGACGAGGTAATAATCGCTTTTATCCAGAATCTTCAAAGAAAAGCTCTCATCGTCTTCAATAATGCCCGAAGAATCAAGTACCTGCTCCCCCAAAAAAGTCTGAAATGTATTGGAAGTCCCCAGATTTTCCAGATAGGATTTATTTTTCGCAATATTATTTTCGATATTTTCCTGATCGGATAGATAGGCCATATATTGAAAAAGCGCGATCTGAAGATCGTCCCCGCTTTTACCCTCTTCGAGATCATCCACATCGTCGAACCCAAAATAATCTTTTGTGGGAAGACGTAAATAATCCCTCACCTCGTTCATGTCGTTCCCAAAAGTTTGGTAGGCCTCTTTTATCTGCCCGATTTCGGTCACAAGTGAACTATCGCGTCCTTCAAGAAACGAAAAAGTTCCAAACATACTTTGGATTTGAAGATACTGGGTCAAAAACAGGAATACAATAATTCCGATTACGATATTTTTCAGCGTGAGAAGATTTGTAACTCTCATTTTCTTGCGTTTTTTCTTTTCGACCGGTTGAATAATAACCTTTTTCTCTTTTTCCGAAGTTTTTTTAGTCGACTTCTTCTTTTTTGCCATAGGGAGGGTAAATAAACTGACTAGACAATAGTATTTAAAATGAGGATGTATTGCAAGTTTTTCATGTTATGGAAAAAGGGTAATGGAAAAAATCCTTGATATTTAATGCCGCTTCGGTTAAATTTTTGGAGCAGAAAAATCTTTTTGACAATGCGGGTGTCGTATAACGGCTATTACCACAGCCTTCCAAGCTGTTGATACGGGTTCGATTCCCGTCACCCGCTCCATGCGATGAAGAAGGAGTTTTAGCGACTGATTGAATCGGATGGACGGGAGATGCCGCTTGCCGGCGCACCCGCTCCAAAAGTTTTATTTAGCCTTTTTCTTCGCAGGTGTTTTTTTCACGGCCTTCTTAGTAGATGTTTTCTTAGCCGCTTTCTTTGGAGCTGCCTTTTTAGCTACCTTCTTCACAGCTACTTTTTTAGCCACCGCCTTCTTCACAGCCTTCTTCGAAGCTTTTTTCTCCTTTTTAGGCTGCTTTTTAGGCTTCTTTACCGCGACTTCTTTAGCAGACCCCGTGCCACCCTGCAAAAGAAATAAAATTTTATCCAGTTTCGCGCTAATTTCATCATGCTTTTTATTGGATTGGTCAGGTCTTCTTGGACCCGAACCTGAGCCCGAACCCGAACCTGAGCCGTCTCTTCTGCTAAAACAATTACTGCAAAAAACCGGTTTCCCTCCACTCGGTCTAAAAGGAACTTCGCAACTCTTTCCACAATCTGCGCAAGTTGCTCTATGCATTTGCCGATCTCCTCTATCTCCTCCTCTATTATCTCCGCCTCTCCTTCCCCTCCCCTCATCTCTGGGTTTACGATCTCCTTTGAAACAATTACTGCAATAAACTGGTTTATCACTAGTTGGTTTAAAAGGGATTTTGCAATCCTTCCCACAATCTGCGCAAGTTGCTTTATGCATTTGCCGATCCCCTCGATCTCCTTGATGACTTCTATTACCCTTTCCTCTGGATGTATTCTTCCGATTAAAATTTCCCATACTACCGTTATTATGTGTTAGCGAGAGGGACTCTATCTTCATTATTGCTGAAAGGCAAGGACTAAAGGACAAAATTCACTTTCCTGGGGCTTTACGGAGCATAGTTAATTGTGATATAATCATACTATGAGTTAAAACAAAAATATGCCTAAAAAAATTATAGTAGTCGAGGACGATCCACTTTTATTAAAAGCCTTAAATATTGAGCTGTTAAGCAATGATTTTGAGGTGTTATCCGCGAAAGATGGTGAAGCTGGACTGCAGTTAATTAGGAAAGAAAAGCCGGACTTGGTCTTATTGGATTTGGTGTTGCCCAAAATGCACGGCTTTGAAGTCTTAAAATCACTAAAAAACGATAAGAATACAGAAGAAATACCAGTCATAATTTTGAGTAATTTAGGACAGTTTAGTGACGTAAAAAAGGGGTTAGATCTTGGCGCTAAAGATTATTACGTCAAAGCTTCCACCGACTTGAGTGAATTATCTGAAAAAATCAAAAAACTTTTTGTTTAAATTACAATTTGCTATATGCGAAGAAGATGGACAAATTTAATACTACATACCACTGCCTTAATCTACAAAAAAAAACAGAGTCTTCTGGTTTCCCATGCTTTGAAGTCTGTTTTTGATATCTTTATTATTATCTTTTTGGAGTTGTTTTTGGTGCTTATCTCTTTTCCTTTGTATTTAACATCAAAAGAAGAAAGTATTGGAGGTAGCACACAATACAAAATACGCAGAGTATTGACTTTGTCATTCCTGGTCGGGATTTTGATAGTTTGGCTTGTGAAATTACTACTAATGGTAGGCTTGCCTTTATATTTTGACACGAGACAGTTTCTTGTTTCATCAGAGGAAAAAGAACAGAGCCAGATAGTGGAACAAAAATTTATTTTGCCTGATATTTATGGGGCCGAGATAGATAGTTCCCTGCCCACTCCGGTTGTAGAAAATTTGAAAGAAATGGGTAATGGCCATTTGCTGATAGACGGAAAGGGAAGTAAAGATACAAAAGCTGTCGTCAATATTAGCAATGTGCAAACGGATGATACTTTGCAAGATACAAGCATAAAAACATACGTGGTAGACATTAA
>JAUVQE010000072.1 GCA_030598325.1 Nitrospirota bacterium
CAACCGTACGCGTCATTTACTAAAAGAATTCGGAAGATCTTTCTACGATGCAGACAAAATCATAATCCCAAATATTTACAAAGTACGCGACTCAAAAGAAGATATGGAAAAAGTATCAACAGATATCCTGGTTAGCGAGATAAATAACACGCGGAAGCAGGGCGGACGCGCGTACAAGCCCAAAGCAAAAAACGGCCACGGCCTGCAAAAAACCGCCGACTACATCAAAAAGAACAGCTCCAAGTTCGACATCATAATCACGATGGGAGCGGGGGACATCACGGATATCTACCAGATGTTTTAGGAGATTTCCGGGTTCGCAAGATTTTTCGCCGGAGCGTTGACCAATCAGAGCGACCGACCGAAAACAGGGCGACTCCTAAACCAGCACCACCCTGAGCCGTTCACCCGGACATTCTGATCGCACTTCCCGCAATGTTGCTTAAACCAACACCACCTGCCTGTATTTTCTGTATTGATAGTCAGCGGGTTGCATTGGCTCGGAGATGCCGTTGTGAGCAAATTCGTGGTGCTGTTTGCAGAGGGGTTTTAGGTTTTTATGGTTGCGGTTTTGTGAAAAGCGATCCGGATGGTGAATGACCTCCGCAGGTCGATGACAATTTTGATGACTGCATTGCTCACTAAGTTTTCTTTTTTGGTGAACGGAAATATAGCGAGTGATTTTTTCCCCGGGGATTTTGGCGACCTCCTGCGCTTGCCTCTGCGGGTTTGGTTTTTTCCCCGCAGTTTGCGATCGTCCCTGCGACCCTGATCTTTCCTGCATTTCATCAAGAATTTTTCGTAAACATTCTTTGTTACTTAAATTCTTTCCCAACTTCTTCTTCAATTTCAAAAATATAAACATCATCTCCTGGTCTAGCTCAACCTGCCAACCGGTCGTTACTTTTCCCCTCGCCTCTTTGCTGTACTCCTGCAGAGCCGGTTTGCTCATGTGTATGACTTTTTCCGCCAGTTCCTTTTCATTTTCTTTAGTCGCCAAACCAGCCACAATCCCAACTTTGTTTATTCCATGCGTTTCAATTGCTTTTTGCAGATGTGGCATATCCTGCAATTTTCCCTCAAGTTTCAGAGCTTTCTCTACAACTCCGGAACTCAACCCCGCAATCTTTGCGGCATAATCATAAATATTCGCATAGCCTTCTTTTTCGTAAATTTTCAGCTCATTGATCTTCGGCAACAAAGACAGCAATTTATAAGTTATTTGATTTCTTTCTCTTCCGAGCCTGACAAATTCTTTGTGGAGGTTTTTCATAAATTCGTTCATAAGTTTTGGAGTTAAATGATCGATTTAATTGTATCAATCGTGGACGCAGACACAAGGCGTTTTCGACTTGCTCATGCGGTTATACAATGTTTTTAGGAAGAATTGGTCGCAGCGGTAAACTATGGCGAAACACAGGGTGAGCGAATCCTCACCTCGTCGATTATTTTAATAATTTTGATGCGATGTTCGCAAGAGTGGAAAATAATTTGTTAGAAGGAAAATACGGAACAATTTTATTTTCCCAATTTCTCCGTCAAGTTGAAATCTCTTACCGCCACCATCAAAGGCCATCCCATCAAAAAAAAATCCCCGGGGAAAAGAGCCGGTTTCTTGGCACAACAACGCCATATCGAGATTTAACCTTTAAACCTTCTTCCAAATAGTCCCATCAGCCGTATCTTCCAATTCTATTCCACGATCACGCAATTCATCCCTTATTCTATCTGAAGTTTCGAAATCTTTATTTTTACGAGCATCCTCCCGTTCCTTTATCAACTTTTCAACATCTGAATCAATAGTTGCTTCTTTTGTGGGGAAAAGAACTCCAAAAACTTTGTCTAAACTTTTTAACTGCTCAAGAATAAAATCACTATTCAAATTTACCATTTTATCTTCAAGAGCTTTGTTCACGCTTTTAACAGCTACAAAAATTGTCCCAAAAGCCCCAGAAGTATCAAAATCATTATCCATCAATTCCATAACCGCCTTCTCAAACTCAATTTCCAAAGAATCTTCTTTAGAAGTGGACTTATAATTCTCTAACCCCCTCACAAATCCATGCAATCTCTCCAGCCCCGCCTTTGCCTGCTCCAACAATTCATCCGAAAAATCAATCGGATTGCGATAATGTGTCTGCAAAAACATAAACCTCACAACTTGCGGATCATATTTCTCAAAAATCTCCTTCAAAGTGAAAAAATTTCCCAAACTTTTACTCATCTTTTCTTTATTCACATTAACAAAACCATTGTGAATCCAGTATTGGGCAAAAGTATCTTTGCCATAAGCAGCCTCCGACTGCGCAAGTTCACATTCATGATGAGGAAAAAGAAGATCCAAACCACCACTATGAATATCAAAAGTTTCTCCTAAGTGCTTGTAGCTCATCGCACTACATTCAATATGCCAGCCAGGACGACCATCTCCCCACGGACTATCCCACGAAGGCTCGCCCTCTTTCTTGAACTTCCACAAAACAAAATCA
>JAUVQE010000071.1 GCA_030598325.1 Nitrospirota bacterium
AGACGTTTTCCCCCGTAATGCCACCCGAAGCTTCAAACAACACATCATCGTAACATTCGCGGCTCTGGACGTCTTGCATAGCCTCAGAAACCTCAGCCGCAGACATATTATCCATCATAACAACTCCAATCGAGTTCAATTTCTTAGCTCTCGTTAGTTCTGAAAATTTCTCAGCCACTTCCACGACCTCTTTCTGGTTATCAACTTCAATTTCCAAAAATCTAAAATCATTTTCTCCCTTTTCTATTCTCGCAAAAACATCATCAAAATCCCTCTTCAAAACATCCAGATGCGTATCTTTCAATATAATCGCATCCGTGAGGCTGATCCGATGAGTTCCACCACCACCGACCAAAACCGCTTTTTTGTCCAATAACCCCCACAAAGTTTTTCTTGTGGGAACAATTAAAACGTCACAACCATTCGCCAAATCCTCTGACGACCCTTTCGCCGAATCATCAACCAAACTCACAATTTTCTCAGTAAATGTAGCCACAGAACTCATTCGCATAAGTAAATTCAAAACAACACGCTCAACAGCCAAAAGATCATGTACATCCGCCGTAATCTCCATAATTACATCTCCCGCTTTCACGAAATCACCATCATTAACCTTGAAATCTATATCAAACGGTCCCTTCAAACTTGGCCTAAAATTCGAATTGCTATCCACCAAAAAATATTTAATTTCGCTAACGCCGGCGACGATTCCTTCGCTTCTGGAAACTATTTCCCCCGTAACCTCAAATTTTCCATCCGCAAACAACAGATTCGTACTGACATCACCTTTAGTACCCAAATCCTTCTCCAATTCCAAAAAAGTATATCTAAAAACCCATTGTTTATACGTAGAATTTCCGATTTCCAAAAAATTATCCGCCCGATGTGTGAATTGTACTATCGATTTTCTGTCCATATTATGAAAGTTCAAGCATCTTATCTAACGCATTTCTGGCCTTGTCCGCTACACTTTTTTCCACACGAACCTCCTCTTTTTCATCTACCAAGCAAGCAAGAACCGATTCTAACGTATTTTTCTTCATATCAAAACACATATTGCAAAGACCGTAAAATTTCTTCTCAGGAAGTTCGCGACTCAACCTCTCAGTCATCCCACATTCCGTCAGTATAAAAAATTCCTCCGCAGGATCACGCCGCGCCGCCTCAATCATACCGGTAGTGCTACAAATATGATCAGCAAGCACCAAAACCTCAGGTCTACATTCGGGGTGAGCAATGATTTTCGCCTCGGGATGAGTCTCCCGCACCCCCTTAATATATTGTTTCGTAAGCGTATGATGTACAGGGCAAAATCCTTTCCATGGAATAATTTTCTTCTCCGGAACTCTAGTCTGAACATAAGCGGCAAGATTCTTGTCCGGCACAAAAATTATCTCGTCCGCATCCATTTGACTCACCACCTTGGCCGCATTCGCCGAAGTACAGCAAACATCTGATACCGCCTTTACTTCTGCCGAAGAATTAACATAACAAACCACCAAAGCGTCGGGATGCTTCGCCTTGAAATCTCTTAAATCCTCAACTTCAATCATATCAGCCATGGCACAACCGGCATCAATATGAGGAACAATAACTTTTTTTCCAGGATTAAGCAGACACGCAGACTCCGCCATAAAATGCACACCACAAAAAACGATCAGCGCCGCATCAGTCTTCGCCGCTTTTTGACACAACTCCAACGAATCCCCAATAAAATCCGCCACATCATAAATCTCCGGCCTCTGATAACTATGAGCAAGAACAATAGCGTTCTTTTCCCGCTTGAGCTGTTGGATTTTGTCGATGATATTCTCCATACCTGAAATCTACATCACTCCATGCACAAATCGCAACCAAAGAGTTTTTAGATTTTCCATTGAATATTTTAAAAGTTCAACCAAAATCCCCTTCAATTCTCTTATTTTTTTCATCAAGTTTGCAACCTCAAAAAAGCTCATACCACCAGGGACTGCCATCAATTTTATCGCTTTATTGTGAAGATATTTTATTTCCTTCTTTATTTCGCTTTCAATTTGTTTGCGCATAGCTTTTTCATTTGGAAGATTTTTCAGCAAACTCGCCCGAATAGCTTCCGGATCAATAGCCACTCCGCCCGCACCAACACCGGCAACAGCACCCTTTTGCTCCGCCCGTTCCTTCGCAACCTCGCTAACCTCGCCCATTTCAGCAACCGACTCATCATAACCAACGGCCTCGGCAATCGCCTCCTTGCCAATCGCGGCTTTCCGAACCTCTTTACTCTCTTCAATTTTCCCAAAAGTAGACTCTTTTTTAGCCTCCAAAGAGGGCTTTCCACTTACTTTATTAATCTGCGAATCTGACACCATATTTTTTATATTAATCTATTGAATTTTAACCCAGAAACGGCTTGTTGTCAACCAGTCTGAGCTAAAAAGGCCCCAGTTTTTTGAGGTAGTTTTTGAGGAATAGAGTAGACATGCCAAAAGGGAGGTATAAACTTTTGACGAATAACCAAAATCCATAATCCCTTTTGACATGTATAAATATATCCAA
>JAUVQE010000003.1 GCA_030598325.1 Nitrospirota bacterium
ACAATCACGAAAGAAAACAATGGACAAGAAACAAGATGACTCCTGTTGCATACAGAAATCATCTTCTAACCAAGGTCGAGGGTTAGGGGGTTCTAAACTGTCTACCAAATGGGGTACACATCACCAAGCAATTGCGAGTTTTGCGATCCGCAGCGCAGCCGATTCCGCGTAATCGGCGAAGCAAAGGAGAAAAATTTCAAGCTTTTTCAGAAAAACCCTATTTCAACAGTTGCTTAACGACTCTGCCCAGCTAAGAGTTCGTCCAGGATTTCCTGGTCTGTTTTGGCTTCTTTAATTTCAATTGGCCTTAGAATGATGACTCTGTCTTCAACTATCAGAGAGAACCAGCCGGTGGTACAGAGACGGTGGTATGATTTTGGGATTGTTATTTGGTGATTGGGTGATATTTTGATGAGTTTCATAGGTGGAGTGGGGTTATTTTTTGGAAATGTTCAAAAATTCAAAAATTTTGAAATTTTGAGATTTTCATAAAAAGAGGGTAAGGAGGGTAAGAGGGTAGCAGGGGGATATAAAATTTTTCTAAATTATTTTGTATTTGAGGATAGATTTGCGGTTTGGGAGGAACGCAACCCTTCACAAAAAGGCTAATTTATGGTAAAATACAAAGACGATAAAACAAAAATAAACACAAAATAATGGCAATAAACCAGGAAATTCTGGTAAAAGCACTATTGGAGAAGAAATTGATACAAGAAAAGGCCTTAACCGGCTTTATCAGTCATGCCAAAACTCAAAATAAATCTCTGGAAAGTTTGCTGTTTGAACGTGAAGTAATATCGGATAGTAAATTGGGAGAAGTGGTCGCGGAACTTTATGGCGTTCCATTTATAAAAATCACTGAAAAAACAATATCCGAACCATTACTCAGAATAATTCCTTATACGTTAGCATCCCATCAATTCGTAATCCCTTTCGAAAGCAACGGAAGCGATCTGCAAATAGCATTAAACAACCCTCACAATTTTGAATTGATGAGTTTTATTGAAAAAAAGACGGGACTAACAATAATTCCCCATTACGCGACCAAAAAAGACTTAAAAACAGCATTAAAAGTATACAACAGAGACGTTAATCGAAAATTTAATACACTACTGAAAAGCGCGTTAAAAGACCCGACAAAAATAGAATCGTTAAAAGACGCGGCCAAAATTTTGGATACAATAATATTCTTTGCGTACCAAAACAACGCTTCGGACGTTCACATCGAACCGCACAAAGAATTCATATTAGTCAGATACAGAATTGATGGAATTCTTCAAACAATTGCCGAATTACCGATGGCGATACTTGAATTGCTCACAACAAGAATAAAAGTTCTGGCAAATATGCGGACAGATGAACACAGGGCGGCGCAAGACGGACGTTTCAAAATTGAACTGGAAAATATTGAAATAACCCTCCGTGTTTCGATCATTCCAATATATGAAGGAGAAAAAACAGTCCTCAGATTATTGAGTTCCACAAGCCAGGAATTGAATTTGGAGGCATTGGGTTATTCGGACAGAAATCTAAAAGTAATCCATAATAATATTTTGAAAACAAGTGGATTAATACTGATGACGGGACCGACAGGATCAGGAAAAACAACCACTCTATACTCAATTTTAAAATTACTTAATTCTCCCGAGGTAAACGTAGCAACAATCGAAGATCCAATCGAATACAGGCTCGAAGGAACAAATCAAATTCAGGTTAACCCCAAAACAAATTTAACCTTTGCCAAAGGGTTGCGGGCATTACTTCGACAAGATCCGGATATCGTAATGGTGGGGGAAATCCGTGACGAAGAAACCGCGGACATAGCAATAAACGCGGCATTAACAGGACATATAGTTTTAGCGACACTGCATACAAACGACGCCGCGTCCACCATCCCGAGAATGCTCGAAATGGGTGCGGAAGCATTTTTATTATCCGCGACAGTAAAAACGATAATCGCCCAAAGGCTGGTCAGAACAATCTGCTCAAAATGCAAAAAAGCTTACAAAATAAGTAAAGAAAAATTCAACGAACTTGGACAAAAATTTAATTTGGGTAAAAATTTCGATGAAATTTTTCAGGAAATCAGCGAAACAAACCCCAAATTAAAAGAAACCCTGTCCGGAACCGAAGTAATCATCAGTAAAGGGGAGGGTTGTGCCTCATGTTCGGGAAGCGGATATAAAGGCAGAACTTCAATAGCGGAAGTAATGGAAATAACAGAAGATATTAAAACACTCATATTAAAAAACGCTCCACCGAGAGAACTGGAAGATAAAGCAAGAGAACAGGGGATGACCACAATATTCGCTGACGGAATTTTAAAAGTTCTTAACGGGGAAACCACATTGGAAGAAGTATTAAGAGTAATGCGTACTTAACCCAAAAAAATGCCAAAATTTGAATACGTTATCACAGACGAAACGGGGCGGAAAAAAGAAGGCACAATAACCGCCTCAAATAAGCTAAAGGCGACAGAAAAACTTCGCAGGAAAAACGAAATAATCATTTCGATAACCGAAAAAAAGAGAGGAAAATTTTTTCTATTCGGAAAACCAAGAATGAGTTTGCAGGAAAAAGTTGTCTTCACGAAAAGTTTGGCGACAATGATAAAAGTAGGAATAACAGTTACGGAAGCGTTCGAAATAATATTTGATCAGGCTGAAAAAAGAGGATTGAAATCAATGTTTGAAGATATCTTGGAAAGAATCAAAACAGGGCAATCTTTGGCCAGTTCTTTAAGGAAATACAATAATGTTTTTTCCGATCTTTTCGTGAATATGATCGAAACAGGAGAAGAAAGTGGAAATTTGGGACGTGTATTACACCGATTGACAATACAGCTTGAAAAAGAATACGAACTTAAAAAAAGGGTATTCAGCGCATTAATCTATCCCGCTGTTATTATTTCGGTCACCATAATTATGGCGATTGGAATAGTGCTTTTTATAATGCCGAAAATCACAGGAATATTCGAAAAATTCGACATTGATCTACCTTTACCAACAAGAATACTGATAGGATTTAGTAAATTTTTAACCGAGCAGACATTAATAGCGATTGGTTTGACGGTAGGGATAGTGGGCGGAATAATATTTTTGGGAAAATTAAAAGCTCTAAAACCTTTCTGGCATACCTTGTCTTTAAAATTACCGGTTTTCGGAGATTTGCTGATTTCCGCGAATGTAGCCCGTTTTTCAAGAACAATAAATTCACTTCTGCAGTCCGGAGTTCCGGTAGCGGAAGGATTGGGAATGACCGGAAAAATGCTTGATAACACGCTATATAAGACAGTTCTGGAAGAGGTCAGTGAAAAAATCGTACAGGGAGGAGGCATAGGGGAAAATTTGGAAAAACACAGAAAACTTTTTCCTCAATTGGCCACAAAGATGCTACAAATTGGAGAAAAAACGGGAAGCCTGGAAGTTACCACAAAATACATAGCACAACTCTACGAAAAAAATGTTGAAGACAAAACAAGAAATTTATCAGTTCTACTGGAACCGCTTCTGCTTGTTTTTATGGCGGTAATGGTTGGAGGAATAGCACTTTCGATAATATTGCCAATCTATCAGCTCCCGAACCTTCTCAATAAATAATATGAAAATATCAGAAAAAACAAACAGAACACCAAAAGCCTTCACACTCGTTGAAGTAGTCCTCGTTATAATTCTAATCGGAGTATCAGTAGGCTTTTCGATTCTCTATCATCAATCCTCCCAGGTGCGGGCGGATATAAACTCACAGGTTGCGCAATTTACGTCATACGTAAGGCTGGCCCACAGCGACGCTTTATCCGGACTTGAAGACCAATCGCACGGAATACATTTGGAAACGTCTTCATACACGATCTTCATTGGGAGTTCTTATGACCTCATGGACGAATTCAATTTTGTTATAGAACTGTCCCCGACAATAACAATAGAAAATATAAGCCTTAACGGAGGAGGAAGCGACATAATATTTACAACCACAGCAGGCGAAACCGCGCAATACGGGACGTTGGATTTTGTCTCAACTCAAATTGGAAAAACAATAAATGTAGAAATAACCAAATTTGGAACAGTAACTTATTAATATGAAAAACCGTCATCTAAAAAAAGGATTCTCAATAATAGAAGTATTGCTGGCAATAACAATCTTCGCAATATTCTCTGCGGGAATTTTTTATCTTTCTTTGGACACCATACAAAGAGACATAAAAGTTAATTTAAACACGGAAGCGATTTTATACGCACAAGAAGGATTGGAAGCGGCTCGAAACATCAGAGACAAAAACTATCTTCTTCTGACAAATGGAGACAAAGGCTTGTTTCTCAACGAAGGAAGTTGGGAATTTGTAATAGCCCCGGAAGATATTGACGGATTTTACAGCAGAACAATCACAATTGAAGACGTTTATCGTGACGAAAACGGAGACATTGACGAGGAAGGGTTATATTTCGATTCGGACACAAAAAAAATAACATCCGAAGTGTCATGGCTACAAAAAGGAGTAATTCCAAAATCGATTTCGCTAACGTCATACCTGTCAAACTGGACAGGCGATGACTGGATAGAAACAACATGTACGGATTTCGATGCGGGAACATATGAAGGTACGGAAACAGGAATTACCGAAAGCCCCCCTGAAGATAATTGCGATATTGTGCTTACAGCCGTTGAAATGGGAAGCGAATATTTCTATTTCGGTAATTTCGGACACCATGGAAATGATATAATTGTTGAAGGGAATTACATATATCTCGCTACAGAATATTCCAATAAAGGACTGGTAATACTCGATATTTCAGATCTTGAAAACATTACCACCGCAAGTGAGGTAGATATTGGACACAAAGGAAATCGTTTAACAAAAGCGGGTAATTATGTGTACATGGGAACACAAAATGGTGCTTTGGGACTGACTGTGGTAAACGCGTCAGATCCCAATAACGCATTTTTATATTTTTCCTGGCCGTTGGGAGGACTGGGTAACCAACCGACCATATCTGGGAGCAATCTCTACATGACTGTAAATGAAAGTGGTTCGGGATTACAGATATTCGATGTAAGCGCAGAACAATTGCCAACTCCGTTATTAATAGACAGTTATGACTTTGACAACGAAGCTTATATTGCCAAAATAAACGGAAATTACGCATATGTAGGGCTTGGTGACGACTCATTGGGACTCAGGGTTATGGATATTTCAGACCCATATGATATTACCGAAATAGCGTCTCTTAACGTCGGAGAGGAAGTTAACGCGATAACAATAACAGGAACAATCGCGTTTATTGGGACGGAAGGCAGCAATGATTCTTTACAAGTAATAAATATATCCGATCCGGAAAATCCAACAATAGTAACATCACTTGATGTAGGAGGTGAAATAGAAGATTTGGTGATATCGGGTGATTATCTATACGCGGCCGTTGATAACCAAAACGCGGGACTGGCGGCAATAAACATATCAAACCCATTCTCGCCGTATCTCGTATACAATCTGGATATTGAAGGAAAAGGGTCAGGAATTGACGCAAACGAAACGTATGTATTTGTAGCAACCGACACGAAAAACAAAGGCCTTGTAATAATAGGAACAACAGTAGCAAGTGTTGTGGAAAGCGGAGCATTTACTTCTCAAATTTTTGATACGGGAAGCTCCGACACCAGATATAATTTTATTGAATGGGATCATGAAGAGGTGCCAAGCGCTTCTGTGAAATTTCAGCTTAGAACCGCTGACTCCGCTGAAAATATAGCAACGGCAACGTGGGTGGGCTCGGACGGAACGGTCGATACCTATTATGAAAATCCACGCACAATTATTACACTGGATCCGGGAAAAACCGGAGTAAGATATTTCCAATACAAAACATTTATTGACTCAGACGGAATAACCAGTCCAGCGATCAGCAGTGTAAGAATTAATTTCACACCATGATAAAAAAAATAAATAAAAATAGAGGAACCACTTTAATAGAAATATTATTTTATTTTGTAATAGTTGGAGTACTTCTCTTTGTGGCAATGAATTTTGCGATTCAAATACTTAACGTGTCAAAACAGTCGGAAAATGCCCATGAATTACAGGCCAACATAAATTTTGTGTCACAGAAAATTGTCTCAACGGTTCAGACAGCAGAAAGCATAGATGACACAAATAGCATATTTGATAATGATCAGGGAAAACTCTCGCTAAATTTATCAGAAGCGTCAAAAACACCAACATTGTTTTACATTTCCAGTGGAGATGTTTTTATCAAAGAAGGCAGTGACGCAGCGGTCAAAATCAATTCGGAATCAATAAACTGTTTAAGCCTGAGATTTCAACGCATCACATACGCTAAGACCCCGGATCAGATAATCATAGACGCCGTTTTTGAAGTAAAAAACGTGGAAATAACAAATCTTGAACAAACATTACCATTTCACACATCAGTATCATTAAGAAAAATATGAAAAATATGAAAAGTCTAAAAACATTATCGAATAATAAAGGATCAATCGCATTAATCAGCGTATTAGTAATCTGTGCAATAATGATACTGTTTACTGTCAGAATGTCGGAATCCAATATCTCCACCATGTATCAATATTTAAATAATGAATCCAGCCAAATAATTTATCGTGCGGCAGAGAGTTGCTTGGAAGAATCAATCTTAAGAATTGAAAAAGACACATCCTTTTCAGGAACGACTTTGAATTTAGGTGACGCGACTTGTGTTTCAACGGTAACAGGAAGTGATGTTAAAACAATTTCAATTGTAATTAATTACAATTCATACACTCAAAACTATTCCGCGGAAGCGTCTGTCACAACTGGCGGGAACGCAAATAATATTGAGCTTCAAAAATGGGAGAAAACCTAATAATATAGAGACATGAGTTTATTTACAAAAAGAATACTGGGGATAGATATACATGATTATTCTGTCGAACTTGTAGAAATAAGACAGAAAGGAAAAGAAATGTATCTGGAGGCTTACAACAGGGCTTTACTGGAAACAGACGTTGTGAAAAACGGCGAAATAAAAAAACCGGAAGAACTTAAAAAAGTTCTAATCGAATTAATAAAAAACGCGAACCCAAAAGCTGTAGAAACAAGAAATACAGCAGTAATTTTCCCCTCAAGCAAGGTATTAACCCATATTTTTACTTTTCCGGCAAATCTGGACGAAAACGAAATCAAGAAATCAATAGCGTATGAGGCGGAAACAATAATCCCATTCTCGATAAACGATGTTTATTGGGATTTTATGGTCATAGAAAAAGAAGATGTTTCAAAAAAACACGCATCCCAATATGTATTTTTTGCATGTGTAAACAAGCAAATAGCGGATGAATATACCGCGGTTCTTGAGTCAATAGGTCTAAATCCACTCTTGTCAGGGATCAATGCGGAAGCACTCAAATATGCGATGTGGGAACAAATGAACAAAGATGAAACAAATTTAATTCTGGATATAGAAACTCTTTCAGTTAATTATTTGGTAGTCAAAAATCAAAAAATTCAATACTTTTTTAGTTCAAACGAAGGAGGCAAAAAACTATTAAGCAAGCTTTCAAAAGAGCTTCAGTCACCGGAAAAAATAATTCTTAACAAAAAAGAACAAAGAGAATTCAAAAGTATGTCAAACACAGATGAACTAAAAAAATTCATAGGAAAAAACTACAAAAGAGGGAAAGCGATAATAGAAGAATTGGCCGAGAAAGCAACAAGCATAAAAGTACAAAACATTATCCTTACGGGAGAATTTCTCAATCTCCCCGGTTTTTACGAAGTAGCGAAAACATATTTTCCCGATCAAAAAATCCTTATTGGGGATCCCAAAACAAATTTAAAAATAGAGCAGGGGAAATTTATACCCATGGAAACAAGATCAAAAAGCGAAATTCCTTATTCAACACATTTTGCAAACGCTATCGGAATTGCATTAAGAGCAGTAAACGGGAAAGATGAATCAGGAGGAATAAATCTTTTACCGGGCAGACTAAAAGAAAGCATAACAAACAAAAAAAAATCACTAATAATCGCGGCGGCGGTTATACTGATGACGGGAATATCGCTTTTCACAGCAACTTTTTTGTTTTTTATGCACCAAAACTTAATGTACGACAGATTAAAATTGGAAATCGAAAAATCAACAATTGAAAATATGATATACGGAACAAGATATCAGCAAATACATGAAGAAATAACAGCATTAAATAAAGAAATAAACGAACTCAACGATATAAACAACACGCTGTTTTCCATGCCAATTACACTTGAAGAAATATTAAAATTAGTACCTGAAGGCGTGGAAGTAAAATCAATGGATTTTATTGACGAAGAATTGACAGTTTCAATAACAGGAATAGCAAAGACAAGAGCGAAATTATTAGAAATCCAAGGTAATTTTGAGAACGCAGAATTTATCGAAGAGGTGATTGCCCCAATTTCAAATTTTGACGAAGAATTACAAATATCATTCGTGATAAAAATAAAATTGAATTTTATTAAACTTGCCAAATATGACTCAGGTGCAGATATCTAACAGTTTGAAACGAATACTACTAATAACGCTGGTGCTTATCTTTATAAGTACCTCTACGGTAGTAATTATTGGAGAATCAATAAAAAGTTTAGGTAGAGAAATAGAACAATTAAATATATTTCTTGAGGATGCGGAGGAAATTCAACCAAATTTTGAAACAAGCCTGGAAATGTATACCAAAGAGACAAAACAGATAATAAATTTTTTATCCGAACTAAGACCTGATACAGAAAAAGAAATTGTTGATGCGATATCCAAAATAGAAGATGTAGGAAAAGGGCTGTCTTTAAATATAGAACTGAAACACCTGGAAACCAAATCTATGGAAGTTGAAACAACAGAAAGAGGAGCTCTTAGCTATAGCATTTCTTTTTACGGAACGATGACAGATTTAAAAAACTTTACAAAAGAATTGGAAAAGTTAATGTTCTTTATTAAAATTGAAGAAATAAATTTTGAAGATACAAAATTTCTTGATGGAGGCGAATTAAAAGAAAGTAAAAATATAAATATGAAAATTGTACTTTATACCAAACAATCATCATGAAAATAAAAAACTACAAAAGCTATTTACCATTCGGGCTCTCCATGCTACTATTCCTAACAGTAATATTTTGGCTCTTGTCACTATATTTTAATTTAAATGGAAAACTGGAGGAGGAAGCAAAGGTAGAGATTAAACTGCCGGTAATAGAATGGAATAAATATATGGAATTACCCAAGCAATACGAGGAAGATAAAGTGGATAGATAACAACTTTCAATTATAAATATAACTCATTAACAAACATTCCTATGAGAAACAAAAGAGGTTTCACCCTCGTGGAAGTCTTATTGGTAATTGTGATTATCGCGATTCTTGCAGCAATCGTTATAGTTGCTATTAATCCAGGAAGACAAATTTCACAAGCAAACAACACTCAACGAAGCAGTGATGTAAAAACTATTCTTGATGCAGTACACGAGTACGCAATCGACAATAGAGGAGTATATCCTACCGGAATAACAGCGGTACCTACAGTTATAGGAGACGACGCGCTGGAAATTGACATTTGTTCTTTCCTTGTGCCGACGTACATAGCTGCAATGCCTTATGATCCAAATGTCGATGGAGGCGCCTATACAGATTGTACAACGTATTATACCGGCTATACGATATCGCAGGACGCTACCATCCGTGTCACAGTTGCCGCGCCATCAGCAGAATTAGAGGAAACAATTAGTGTAACGAGATAAAAGATTATCCAAACTTAAGAGTCTCTTCATTAGAAGAGGCTCTTTTTATTTATACAGCTCGCATTGTAGCTAAAATCAAATTCCCTACAAATTCAAAAGATACGCCGCAGCCTCCTCTTTCTGGGAATCATATTCATTCTCAATATCCTCATCGGTAATCTCTACGATAATATCGGGGATCAAGCCGACATCATCAATATTTCTCCCATCCGGTGTGAACCACTTTGCAATAGTCATTCTAATACTTGAGCCGTCGGGAAAACTATCAACCTCCTGAACAGTACCTTTCCCAAAACTTTGAGTTCCCATAACAACACCTCTTTCGTGATCCTGAATAGCGCCCGCGACAATCTCGGAAGCGGAAGCACTACCCGCATTAATCAAAACAACCAAAGGTACATTTAAAATTTTCGGATTACCATCTGTAAACATTGTGTTATCCTCTTCCCCCCGCTGTTTCACAACAACAGCTTCAGTATCAGCCGGCAGTAAATATGACAAAAGCTCAATCGCAATATCGAGATATCCGCCACCATTAAATCTCAAATCCACAATAAGACCATCGGGCTCGTCCAGGATCATCTCACTCACAGCCTTTCCGAAATTTTCATTAGTTTTGTCATTAAACTGATTAACACTCAAATATACAATATTTCCATCCAATTTCTCCACAGTAACACTCTCTATATCGATAGTATCTCTCACAATAGAAACATCAAAAGGATCTTTCAAATTTTCACGAAGAATAGTCAAAATGACAGTAGTACCTTTTTCTCCACGAATACTCATAATCGCGTCAAAAAGAGTCATTTCACTCGCCAACTCTCCTTCAATCATAAAAATAATATCACCGGGAAGCAGACCGGCTCTCTCGGCGGGACTATCACGCAAAGGCGAAACAACCACCAAACTATATCCCTCAACCGTCAACTCCGCGCCAATTCCCTCAAGTGTTCCCTCAAGACTGGTATTAAAATTCTCACTTTCCTCAGGAGTCATAAAAACCGTATAAGGATCTTCAAGTGAATTTACAAGCCCTTTTATGGAGCCATAAAGCATATTCTGCTCATCCAACGCCGCTTCATCAACATAATAATTATCCAATTGGTCCAAAACAGTCCAATAAAGTTCAAGGTCAATATCAATATCACTGCTCGAAACATCATTTTCAATATTTCTATCCCGCTCGATATCGACGGAAGCTCCACCCAAAAACCCCTGACTCACAGCCTGCCATCCCAACACAAAACTAATTGCCGCGACCAAAAAATAAATGAAAAAATAATGTGGACGTCGTTTTTGATACATAAAATTTTAAGTAAATTTAATAATTTGTTTAATATCTAATGCTTTTTTTGTTTTCTCGTCAATCTCAATAAGAACCGAGCCAAAAACCATTTTCCCTTCGGTCTCGGGTTCATGTTTCGCCGGCATTTGAGTTAAAAATTTATTGATAATAAGATCCTTTTTTACTCCAATTGAGGAATCATAAGCGCCAACCATTCCGGCATCGGAAATATATGCCGTGCCATTCACAAAAATATGAGCATCGGCGGTCGCGACATGTGTGTGGGTGCCGACAACATCGGAAACTTTACCGTCCAGATAAAGGCCAAAAGTGTATTTCTCACTGGTGGCCTCGGCATGAAAATCCACAATAATTCCGGCAAGATTTTCGTGCGCGGTTTCCTGCAAAATTCTATCTATAACCTTAAAAGGGCTATCCACATGAGGTCTCATAAAAACCTGCCCCTGAATATTCACAACAAGAAGCCGATTCATCATTCCGTCTTCAATAATTTCATAACCCCGTCCGGGAGTGTTGGGCGAAGGGTAATTAGCGGGACGAAGCACAGGAAATTTAGGATCATTCAACTTAAGAACGCCGGACTTATTTCCCCAGACATGATGACCGGAAGTAAAAAAATCGACCCCGGCCTTCTGCATTTCTTCAATATGTTCCGGAGTAAAACCATTACCGTGACTCAAGTTTTCAGCGTTAGCGATCACAAGATCAGGAGAATATTCTTCCTTCACATCGGGTAAAATTTTCTTCACAGCTTCCCTTCCCCCTCTTCCAGCAATATCCCCAATAAACAAAATTTTCATGCTTTTATTTTATTACTTTTAACGGAGCAATACTAAGCGCTAATTTTTTTACTCCGACCTTCGGATCTTCAAACGCGACAGTCGCTACACCCCCCACAACGCTAACCACAATACCATTTCCAAACACATTATGCGAAACTTTGTCACCCGAAGAAATCTCAATATCAAGCCCTTTATCAAGCTCAACAGGAATAGGCCGATTATCAATATCCGACACCGAAATATGCTGTCTGGCACTATGCCCGCCAAAATTAGCCTCAATAAATTGCTCATCAATATCAGCTAAAAACTGAGAAGGCGCATTAGCTCGCGACTCTCCATAAAGCATCCTGCTCCGGGCATGAATCAGATATAGCTTTTCCATGGCCCTTGTCATAGCGACATACATCAGCCTGCGTTCCTCCGCCAATTCACCCGGATCCATCAAGCTTCTGTTGTGCGGGAAAATTCCCTCTTCCAGGCCGGCAATAAACACATAAGGAAATTCAAGTCCCTTAGCCGAATGAACAGTCATCAAAGTAACCGCGTTGTCCTCATCGTCCAGGCTGTCGAGATCCGAAATCAGACTGACCTCCTCAAGAAAAATATTCAGACTAACTCCGCTCTCAAGGTCATTATATTTGTGGGCAACCGAAATAAGCTCATTAATATTTTCAATTCTCGCCTCACCTTCGACACTCCCATCGTTAATCATTTTCTTGTAACCGGTTTCATCCAAAACAAACTTTATCATCCCGCTCGCCGGCGTTTCTTTGTTTTTCTCCTGCAAATTTTTAATCAGTTTGACGAAATCTTCCAGAACTTTGGCTTTACTCTCCGGAATTTCTTCAATCTCGTTAGCGAGCAACATGGCGTCAAAAAAAGATAAATTATGTTTGATCGCAAATTCGCGAACGGTATCGAGGGTTTTTGCCCCAAGTTTGCGGGTTGGGGTGTTTATAATCCGGAAAAGGCTCACGGAATCATTTGGATTTTGAATAACTCGCAGGTACGCGAGAAGATCTTTAATTTCTTTTCTGGAATAAAACTTGATTCCACCGACGATTTTGTAAGGAATGCCGTGCCTCATAAAAACTTCCTCGAAAATACGGGACTGGGCGTTTGTGCGGTAAAGCACAACAAAATCTTTATAAGCCGGAAATTCGCTTCCAATAAGTATATTCTCGATTTCACAAGCAACCATTTGTCCTTCATGCCTCTCGTTGTCCGTAAGCCAACGACGAACTTTGTCACCGCCCTCCCGCTCGGTCCAAAGAACTTTTTCCTTCCTATGCGCGTTTTTCTTTATGACGCAATTCGCGGAATCCAGAATAATTTGAGTAGATCTGTAATTTTGTTCCAGCATTACGACTTTCGTTTCCGGATAATCTTTCTCAAAATCGAGAATATTTCGAATAGTCGCGCCCCGCCAACTGTAAATACTCTGATCCACATCCCCAATCACACAAATATTTTGATATTTTTCCGCCAAAAGCTTGATAAGCACATATTGCGCCTTATTCGTATCCTGATACTCATCCACGGAAATAAATTTAAATTTTTCCTGATATTCATCAAGGATATCGGGAAATTTTTGGAATAATTCCACGGTTTTCATAATAATATCATCAAAATCCAACGCACTACTTCGTATCAAAGCCTTTTGGTATAGAGGATAAATTTCCGCGACCTTTTCTGAAAAATAATCATTTGCGTAGCTTCGGAATTCATCGGAACCGATCAGTTGATTCTTAGCATTCGAAATATGGGCAAGCACCGCCTTCGGATTTACCCGTTTTACATCCAGATTCATATCTTCCATGACTCTTTTTATCAAAATTTGCTGATCAGCCATGTCGTAAATACCAAAAGAATTTTCATAATCCAAAAGATGAATATGTTTTCGGAGAATTCTTACGCAGATTGCATGAAAAGTTCCGACACTCGGAATAGAGCCACCATAATTATTATTAAGATCAATAGAAAGCAGTTTCGCGATCCGATTTTTCATCTCATTCGCAGCCTTGTTTGTAAAAGTAACCGCCAGAATATTCCAGGGGCTTACTCCCTTTTCCTCAATCAACCAGGCGATTCTATGGGTAAGAGCTCTTGTTTTTCCACTCCCGGCCCCCGCAACAACAAGCAAAGGTCCGGTAAAATGAGTTACCGCCTTAATCTGTTTATCATTCAAGTTTTCTAAAATTTTGCTCATGTGAAATTTATTTGGAGCACTATTATATAGAAAAAAAATATAATAACAAACATTGACCTTTTACTTTAATTCTGCTTAAATTCTCCCTCGTATGCTCATTTACAAATAGAAATTTAAAGTTGGGGAAGCAAAACAAAGAAGGGACCACGAATGGAAACGCAAACGGAAACACGACCGCAAACGCAAACGGAAGTCAGCTTTTGTAACAATTGCGATGACCACAGTAAAATGGGACATCATTTCTGCCCCGACTGCGGAAGGAGGACAAACGGAGACAGCAGGGACACAACAACATACTGCCTGAGATGTGTAGGAAAGCTCAAGGCAGTACTGTCTGAACGTGTCCTGCAAAAAGAATGTTATTGTCCCAACTGCAGGACAATGACAGACACATTGTTCGAGCCCACCAAGATGCTCGGCTTCTAACAACTTTCCGGCTCCCCCAAAGCCCTACCCTACGTCAGCTACTAAAATTATTATCAGGATATTCTAAAAATATACTTGAAATATCAGCTGGCGTGGGGAAAAACTAAACTTTCTCAACTTTAGATTTCTATTCCTAATACTGGACAACCACTTTGTCCCCGACCTCAGTAAAGCCAAATAGCCATACAGCATTATCATCCCCGATCCTGATACAGCCATGGCTTACAGGGATGCCTAAATGACTCACAGCCTCCGTCCAGAACCAACCACCATCATTTCCCAGGCTGGGGAGGGCGTGCATCCCGTACCCGCCGGCTCTAAACATCTGAAAATAAGGCATTATATAGTGTGGAGATTTCGAACCAACGCGAAGTTCCTGCTTCAAACTGATATAGGTCGTTCCAACAGGAGTAGGAGTAGCCGAAGCACCCGTACTTACCCGAAATTCTCTTATTACGTCCTCACCCAGTTTTACATACATCATCTGTTCGGAAAGATCGACTAAAACAGACCTTTCCCCATCCAGATTCATATCCATCACGGAACCACTGTCAAAAGCATAAGACAATCTTTTTCTCAAATTCTCAGAACTTTCATCAACATCTCCAACCATAATTTCAAAGGAAAACTGCGCGTCATCAATCCACTGAATGCCACTAAGAATAGGAGTAAAATACTCTTTTATTACATCAGGCTCATCCGGAGCTTCCGACCAAAAAGTAAAAGAAGCAATTTGTCCCGGATCAATTCTCAGCTGATCCATGCCAATTCTGTTCGAGTCTTCCCAGTTTGTTTCCTCGACACCTAAAAGTTCGGGTGAATAAAAAATACTGTCCCGATCTCGTTCCTTATCGGTTCCCAAATGCATTTCCGGCCCCAGACACTCACTTTCAGCGGAAAACCAGGGCATATTACCGGTATTTTTAATAAAAACCTTAACCCGGAAAATTTCTCCCGGTTCAATTTTAAGTTTTCTTCTGACAGCCACAACTTCAGCATCATAAGATTCACCTTCTTCGGGAAAATTAAACCCGCACACCTCTCTCTCGCCGCTTTCCATATCATCCGCAAAAGCAACAGAACAGCTGATCACGCTAGCGAAAATGACCAAAACAATCGGAAATAATCTGAATAATCTACTGAAACGCATAATTTTTATTTTTATTTTTATCCAATTCTCATATGATTATACCACAAAAAGACAGTAAATTCAAGCACGGAAGACCACTATCAAAACCTTCCAAAATAGTTTACAACAAAACGCTTACTTCCAGGATTCATATATAAAGCAACGGTTTGATTGTTAGGCAGGGCAAGCCCAATTGTTCCTTCAACACTTTTTAAACTCAAACTATCCGGTTTATTTGGATTATCAAGAGTCACATCGGCAAATAATTTAACTTTTGGAGAAAGAAGCGCTAAAAACTTAATTCTTGCAGCCATTGCTGTTTTATCAGGAGTTTTTGCGAATTGTCCCAAAAATGCAATTCTCAAATTTCCTTTTTGAAGGGTATAACCAAAATACATCTTTTTTTTCTCCTTTTGTTGATAACCCTCTAAGCCCAAAACAGCACCTAATACATTCGCTTCCAGCTTTAATTTATAAAGCTTGGCACTCGTTTTTTGTGGCTCAAGCAACATTTCTTGCTGAAATTTTAATTTAAGTATTTTCCCAAGCTTCACTTTAAAAGCTCTTTTCAGCATAAAAGCGTATTCCCCTCGCATCTCTAATTTGACTGCAACCGCAATTTTTAATCTCAATTTACGGGGAGTATGGCTTTTAGTAAGAGTATCAACTTCTTCATTATTCCCACCAACTCTTCTCAATGCATTTTTTCGTCTGGTTGCATTATTATCTAACCTTTTCTCTCTCTCCTTTATTTGGAGATCATGCTGATCTTGCGATTCCAGCTTATTAACAACAACAGCCACTTTTGGTTTACGCTTGGGTTTAACTTTGGGCTTATCTTTTCTTGCTTCTAGTCCCATATTATAAATCTTTTAATAATTGATCAGCTTTTTTAGAGTCTTCTTTTGCCCCCCTATTTTCAATTTTTCCGACAACTCTTCGATAATCCTTATCAATTTCTTCATTACTTTTATCAATATATTTATCAAAAATACTTAAAGATACTTCATCGTCTTTTCTTAATTCCTCCCACTTTTCCTCTTCCCATTCAAGAACTTCAATTGCCTTATCGACTTCATCGTCACTCAATCCGGCAACCTTATCGATACACAGTTTTTTCTCATTATCCTCAAGAGAATAAGAATCGTTAATTAATTCTTTTAATTTTTCCCGTTTATTCATAGTTAACTTTTATTTGCCAACTTTTGTAATTCTTTCTTAAAGGTATCAATATCCCTGAATTGTCTGTAAACAGAAGCAAAACGAATATAAGCGACCTCATCCAGACTTTTCAAAGCTTCCATAATTCCTTCCCCGATAGCTTTACTTGGAACTTCTTTCCCCATTCCGGACCATTTTTCTTCCAACTCATTTATAAACTTTGTGACTTGTTCTTCCGTAACTTTTCGTTTTTCACAAGCTTTCCAGATACCTTTTTCAACCTTCTCACGATCATAACTTTCCCGGGCCCCGTCTTTTTTTACCACTAAAAACTTTGTAATTTCGGGCCTCTCAAAAGTGGTAAACCTGTGCTTACAATCCTCACACTCACGACGTCTCCTCACAGCCTTGTGACTATCAGTTTCTCTGGAATCCAGCACACGAGTATCGTTCTTTTTACATTTAGGACAAATCATATAAACAATTTATCAAATCTTCTTGAATTCCGCCACCAAATATCCATCTGTCATTCCTGCGATATAATCCTTTACGGCCACAACAAAATCTTCATCGCCGACAATTCCGGGAAATTTAGAAGGATTTTTCATATAAAACTTAAATAACTTTGAAATTTTCTGCTCCCCGGCCTTAACAAAATCATAAACCTTCGGATTCATATAAAAATTATCATACAAAAACTTGCGAAGAACGCCGGTCATCTTGTCCATTTCAGGGCTGAAATGAGCAAGAACGCCTTTATGTTGAACAACATCCTCAAGAGTTTTAATTTCAGAATTCTTAATGTTCGCCTCGGTCTGAGCGCAAAAATTTTCAATCATCAATGAAATTATCGTGCTGATTCCGCGGGAAACTTTTACCTCTTCGGATAAATCTTTGCCGTATCTTTTACCAACATCGCTCATCGCCATTTTCCAGATATCAAACTCAGCAAGCTTTTTAATATTAATCAGCCCGGACCGGAATCCGTCATCAATATCATGATTGGTATACGCAATTTCATCAGCAATATTAACAACCTGCGCCTCCAAATGCGCAGAAGTTTCAAATTTCTTTTCAGCCTGATCCCAGGAAGTCTGATGCTTAATGAGTCCGTCCAAAACTTCAAAACTCAAATTCAAACCGTCAAAATTGGGATAAGTCTTCTCCAAAACTTCAACAACCCTCCTGGATTGTTCGTTATGTTCAAAATGCATTCCATGTTCCTGCATAAGCTTATTAAGCATTTCCTCCCCGCCATGCCCAAACGGTGGATGCCCCAAATCATGCGCCAAAGCTATCGCCTCACACAAATCCTCGTTCAATCTTAGCCTGCGCGCAATATCACGGCTTATCTGGGCGACCTCAAGAGTGTGGGTTAGTCTGGTTCTGTAATGATCCCCGCTACCGGCGATAAAAACCTGAGTTTTTTCGTTCAGTCGGCGAAAGGCTTTGCTATGGATAATTCTGTCCTTATCTCTCTGAAAACACATACGTCCATCGTTAGCTTCCCTAGATTTTCGCCCAATACTTTCCCCGCTTTTTATAGAATAAGGCGCGAGCCATTTTTTCTCTTTTTCCTCTAATTCTTCACGTGTTAGAGCCATAGGACAGTTGAAGTTAAAGCGACTATATGATATACTATATTAATCTAAAAACAAAAAAACATAGTGAAAAACGCACCAAGTCAGAAATCAAATCTTTCAGAAACAGCAAAGGAAGTAAATCCATTGCTTATAAAAACGTACAAGGAATTAAGAGATGAAGTAATCGGAGAAAGAAAAGAATATTATAATGAAATGGAGGAGGAATATGGAAAAATAGAACCAATTCCCGAAGCGTTGAGACAGGAAAATATGGTGAATCTGGCCAATAAAATAATTCGCGCAGAAGCAACGGAAGAAGAAAAAGTCGATTTTAGAATTCGTCTGGCGAGAGTAAAAAGTAAAGTTTTTTCAGATCCAGAATTGGATAATGACAAGAAAAAAACAATTGTAGACAATTTTGTCAGAAAATTACAGGACGTTGTGACCGGATAAAACGTATAAAACAAAAAGAATTTATGATAGCCTTGTAGCAGATATAAGGCTATTTTTATGAAAATGGATTCCCTCATTCAGGATTTTCTGGAGTATTGCGAGGTTGCGCAGAACAAATCTGAAAGAACGATAGATAATTACAAAAGATATCTTGGAAGGTTTCAGGAATTTTTGGAAAAAAACATTAGTCCGTCACAAATTACATTAAAAATCATACAAAACTACAGACTTTACCTAAAACGCCAAGATCTAGGGCAAAAAACTCAAAACTATCATCTGATTTCGCTTCGCGCATTTCTGAAATACCTTTCAAAAAACGATATTAAAGCGCTCGCTCCGGAAAAAATAGAACTCAGCAAAACAGCGGAAAGAACAGTAGAAGTGCTTTCTCACGAAGAACTAAAAAGATTATTTTCAGCGATCGATCGCACTTCATCCGCCGGCTATCGCGACGCCGCAATCCTCGAAACACTCTATTCGACAGGCCTCCGTGTTTCCGAACTTGCCTCTCTAAATCGTGACCAGGTCGATATAAAAAGAAGAGAATTCATGGTCCGGGGAAAAGGCAAAAAGCCACGAATTGTTTTTTTATCAAAAAAAGCGGCCGAAATTATCCGGTCCTACATGAAAACTCGCGACGACAACTTCAACCCACTCTTTATTAACAGCGGAAAAGGTCAGTCGTCAGATATCCTGGACTCAGAAGCCAGGCGCCTCTCCACTGTCTCCATCGAAAAAATCGTCCGAAAGTACGCCCTAAAAGCCGGCATCATCAAAAAAGTAACTCCACACACCCTCCGTCACAGCTACGCGACCGAACTCCTGATAAACGGCGCTGACATTCGCTCCGTCCAGGAAATGCTCGGCCACAGTTCAATCACAACCACCCAAATCTACACCCACGTCACAAACAAAAAGCTCAAAGAGATTCACGATAAGTATCATCGATAATCCTACTTCGCCACAAAACTGGTAGCTCCCAACCACGCCAAATCAAATATCGCCCTGTTCGTCTCAGCATTATTCGCGCTCTCTATAATCACCCCCATCATCTCATTCCGATCAAAAGAAAGCGTCGAAACCTTATTATCATAGATATATTGGGCATTTTTGAACGCAAATTGCTTCGGGTTTACCGCAAAAATCTTAAGTAAATTATTTTCCGCAAGACCAATCAGGTTATTTTCAAAATATTTTTCATGAAATTCATCATTCGGACATAAAAATCTATGATTTTTCCCTTTCTTCAGCGCTTCCTCATTGTAATTCTCCAAAAAATCGGGATAAAGCTCGGAAACATACTTAAAGTTAACAAAACCCACAATTTCCCCTTTACATTCCAGCATATCGTCAAAAATCTCTCCTACTCGGGATTTCCCCTCCAAAAAACGAACATTTGGCTTAAAACGGCGCGTATTCTGAAGATTAACAAGCTCAGGTACAAGTCTTTTCGCCACCCTGTAGTTATCCTCAGCGCCCTCAAGAATAGTCGCAGGATCCACGGGAATATAGAAAAGAACCCCATTTTTCTTTGTTTTCCGCAAAAACCCCTTCTTTTCAAGGTTTTCAAGAGTGTTATACGTGGTAACTCTGTGAGAACCAGCCTTCTTTGCGATAGTTCCGGCACCTCCGCCACCGATTCCAAGAAGTACGGTATACACATTTGCCTCTTCCCGGGAAAAACCTAATTTGTTAAGCTCACTTTTGACCATCCGATTATGGGTTTGTAATAAACTGTAGACGACTATCAACAGATATTATATGGTGCTAAACCCTATTTTTAAAGCGAAAATCCGAAATTTTGCCATTTTCCCGTTTGCAAAATGTAGATTTGTTTTATTGTGGAAATATGACTATCCAATTACTCCGTAAGTTGTTATAATCGACATATGATCACCGTTGAAAAAGTCACAAAAGTATATGGGAAAAAAAGAGTACTGGATGATGTCTCCTTCGAAATAAAGGGAGGCGAATTTGTTTCTATAGTGGGAACTTCAGGAGCGGGAAAAACCACACTGATTCACGCAATGATTGGAGCGGAAGAAGTCGAAAAGGGAAGGATAAATATAGATCGGTACAATGTAACCGGGCTTTCAAAGTCAAAGATTCAGGAATACAGAAGAAAGATCGGAATAATTTTTCAGGATTACAAACTTTTGCCAAAAAAGACGGTTTTTGAAAATGTTGCATTCGCGCTTGAAGTAGCGGGATACGGAAAAAGCTTCATTCAAAGACGAACGGCGGATGTGTTGAAACTTGTAGGACTGGAAGAACAGCGCAACCATTTCCCAAAACAATTATCAGGAGGGGAAAGACAAAGAACGGCAATAGCAAGAGCTCTGGTCCATGCGCCGGAACTTCTGATCGCGGATGAACCAACAGGAAATCTCGACCCGGAAAATGCAATCGCGCTCGCAAAATTATTTCTAAAAATAAACAAACACGGGACTACAGTAATAGTCGCGACTCACAACAAGGACATAGTTAGCGAATTCAACAAAAGAGTCATCACGCTAGACAAAGGGCGGCTGGTAAGCGACAAAGAGCACTCAACTTATAATTAACAATCATGGCAACATACGAAGAATCCGGAGTAAACATAAATCTCGGTGATAAGTGTTCGGCAATCGCGTACTCGGCGGCAAAAAAAACTTTTGCGGGTCGCAAAGGGATGATAGGGGAGCCACTTACGGATGAAGGCGGTTTTTCCGGAGCGCTCGATATGGGCGATTATTATTTGGTGCAAAACGATGACGGGGTCGGAACAAAGATAAAAATTGCGGAAATGATTGGGAAATACGACACTATGGCATACGACTTGATTGCGATGGTTGCCGATGACGCGGTTTGCATGGGAGCTGAAACAATTTCGATCACAAATACTTTAGATGTAGATAAAGTAGATGAATCTAAAATTACACCACTGATGGCAGGGCTGGAAAAAGCCGCTTTAGAGCACAAAATCGTAGTTCCGGGAGGAGAAATCGCGGAACTTGGCGAAATGGTAAATGGATATATTTGGAATGCGACAGCGGTTGGGATTGTTGAAAAAAATAAATTTATAACCGGCGAAAATATCAAAAAAGGAGACAAATTAATAGGTCTCCACTCAGACGGCCTTCGCTCAAACGGATTTTCACTCGTACGTTACATCCTAAAAAATAAATTTGGAGAAAATTGGCACCGGGAACGCTTCAGTGATACACAAACTTGGGGCGAAGCGGTTCTTACTCCATCAAAAATTTACTCTTCCGCAATCCTCGAAATGCACGGACGGTACAAAGAAAAACCAAAAGTAGACCTAAAAGGGGTCGTCCATGTAACCGGTGGTGGAATTTTTTCAAACACTGATCGGGTTTTAAAGAAAACAGGACTAAAAGGTCAGTTTACAAATCTTCCCGAACCCCACGAAATGATGAAAAAACTCATGGAATTCGGAAACGTATCAAAAGAAGAAGCATACAAGACATGGAATATGGGAATTGGAATGATTCTCATATCAAACGATGTAGAAGAAATCCGGAAAATCTGCTCAAAGCACAAAATCGAATCTCAGATCATCGGAGAAATCGGTTAAAATAAATCTTCCCACAAAACCTAAATCAAAGGCTCATCAAATTCAGGCTCCTCCTGATGCCCAAGGTCACCAAATTCCCCAGCTTCATCCCATTTTGAAAGCATTTCCTCGACTTTGTCACGAGATTCGCAATAAGTCGCCCTGGAATTTGCAATAATTTCAGGAGCAAAATGATTTCCCGCTTTTACATTCGGACAATCAATAGTCCGCGCCGAAAACGCCTCACGAATCTCTCCATCCACAGACATTTTGCAATAAAATTCACGGACACCGAGATTTATAATATCCCTCTCTTTGAACACCGGCGTGTATTCCTCAGCCAAAATCTTCGCATCATCAGCCCCTACACGGAAACTAATCACGGAACCAACATTACCAAACACCGTTTTTCTCACGAAATCAGACAACTGTCCCATATACTGATGCGCGATTGTCAAATTCAACCCGTACTTCCGCGCCTCCGACAAAATTTCCGCAAACGTATCCGTAGCAAAATTCTGAAACTCATCCACATAACAATAAAAATCACATCTTTTACTTTCTTCCGTATCCGCCCGGGAAAGCGCCGCCTGATACAACTTCGTAATAATCATCGCGCCAAGCAAACCACTGTTTTCCTCACCAAGTAGCCCTTTCGAGACTTTTATGAAAATAATTTTTTGACCATCCATGATCTCCCGCAAATCAAATTTGCTATCCGGCTGACCAATAATATTTCGAATCATATTCGTAGCGACAAACTGCCCAACCTTATTCAAAAGCGGCGTGATCGCCTCCGCATCAAACTTCTCACTCCATCCCGCAAACTCGCTCACCCAAAAATTCTTTACCACATTATCCTGAATCCGGGAAACAATGGTCTGACGATAGTTTTTATCAGTCAGCATTTTGAGAATAGAGAGGACGGTGGTATTTGGACTATCAAGTAGCGCCAGAACCGTATACCTCAGCACATGTTCTAACCTGTCAGTCCAGTTTGAACCAAAAAGCTTCTTGAAAATCTGAATAAAGCCAATGGTCACCTGCATCTTTTGCGCCTCAGCAACATTTTCCATCGGATTAAAAGAAATCGGGAAATTCAGGTCAGCGGGATCAAAATAAATCACATCTTTTATACGATCTTTCGGCACATATTTCATGCAATTATCAACCAAATCTCCATGCGGATCCAAAACTCCAACGCCCTTTCCGGCTTCAATATCCTCTTTAATCAAAAGTTCAAGCAATTTCGACTTACCGGAACCCGATTTTCCCACTACATAAAGATGCCGGCGCCGATCACTCCTTTTTATTCCAAACTTATCAAAATTGTTATGATAATTGGTGATACCAAAAACACTCACATCCTTTTCTCCCATTCTCGGTAGATCCTGTGGGGCCTCTGATTTCTTCGCGAGAACATGCACCACATGTGGAACCAAATCCGGATTTGGCAAATGATATAAAGTAGCCAGCTCTTTCGGCCCCAGCATATAAGAATTCACCAACTTCCTTCCCCTGTACTCAGCCAAAAAAGTCTTTTCGTTCAAACGAACCGGTTTAAATTCCTGAACATCGGTCTTATTAAATTGATAAAAACTGTTTATAACGGCCTCAAGCCTCCTCCGGGCTTCGGCCTTGTCTTTCGAAAAATAAGCCAGACGAATCGTACAATGAAAAGGCTCCACCTTCGCCTTCTCTATAGCAAGCGTATTTCTCACTTTCATCACACTATTTTCGTCCTTAATTCTCATTCTGTCACGAAGGGAAAAAACTTTTTTAAAATTATTCCACTTCAGGAAAATCCTGCGCTTAAAATGATGAAAAGCGCTCTCTTCCCGCGGGTTTATAACAACCTGGCACCAAACCTGATCTCCCGAAGCAATCTTTGAAACAACTGAAAAAAGCCGAATCTGACTATCCTCATCAAATTCATCATAAGTTTTAAACGGATAAACATCACCTTTTCTAAGCCTTAACCTTACCCCGCTCATACCCATCTTATTCGAATCATAAGATTGGGTGTAATCGGAAGTCTCCTTGATTTCACAATCCGGATATGCGGAGTAAAGCAAACCCTCCATCGTTTCATAAAAATTATCCGGAACCGCGAAGAATAAATACGTATACTGCTCATAACCAAAAAATTCCATTGAAATCGTCACATTCTTAACCGTATTTTGCAAATTCACAAGAAGCTCCTGGAAAATAGTTTCCTTTTTCTTCACACCATCTCCTTGTGGCACTACAACTTGAAAATACTTCATAATTAATCAAATTTTAGCACACAATTAAAGCACTTTTCTCTTTTTTTGTCAATACACAGCCTCACGATAGCATTTTTCGCAATAAATATTCCTTCCCTTCTCCGGATCATATGTAGTTTTAATATCACAACCACACTTATCACACTTATTCTCCCATAATTTCCTAGGATTTTTCGAAGCCAACAACTTCAAGTGTCTACAATCCGGACATCTCTTCGATAAATTTACTCCCATCCTCTTGCATAAATCAAATTCTTCTCTCAAAAATCTATAGTTCTTTCCACAATCCACACATGCTAATAACTTCCCGACAATATCATCCCCAGCCTTAAGAATAAGATCTGGGACCTCGCACTCACCCTTCTTATACCCTTTCGGATCCTTTTCCCTCCACTTCCATCCATTTTTCACAACTTCCTCCTCACTCATCGGAAAGTATTCATTGGCAACCGTCTCATTGTACGAATACAGAGATAATTCAATCGGTAAAAACTCACCATACTCTCCTGTTTTTAAAACATGCTCTAAGACTTTGCTCCTTAATTCATTATATTCCTCAGCAGAATATTTCTTGTTTAATACACAGTTTTCTGACTTTGAATGGATACCATCACATCCAAAACTATCCTTTAAATAAAAACAAGAATACAAATAATCACTATCAATACTAGCTATCGTACAAAAAGAAAACCTCAGTCTTTTATTGCTTTCTCCACCTGAACAAAGCTCGTAGCACAACTCAATATCCTTATCATGCATTGCCAAATCCATAGAATCCTTTACGTTAACTGCCTCATACATATATTTACAATCTTCCAAATCGAAACAATCATAACAGTCAAAACTATTTTTACAGTTTTGCATATAATCACCAGAACAATTTTCACAATTAATTAGATTTCGTGCTTTTTTTGGAACTTTCTCACTAAATTCTATGAATTCTTTAAGCAGTTCTTCTGAATTTTGCGTTAACTTTCCCGTAACAATCTTTTTGTATTCTTCTTTTGAATATTGGTCGTTCTTAAAACAGTATTGTTTTTTTGAAAGACTCGCACACATAAAACAATCACTACATCCAGTCGAGTCAGCCACATATAAACAATCTCTACAATTATTACAATTGATCATATTTTGAGAAGAATAACAGTTCTTACAATTTATAGATGAACAAATAAGCTCACAATGATCTATAAAATTACAATCTAGACAATCGTTGGAGTATTGACTCTTTCTACAGTAATAACAATCTTCCAAAAAATAGCTACCAGGACTCATATAAGTATTTTTGCAAAAAGCTAATAAGCTATTATAATCTGAATTTTCATTATTCAACTGAAGCAACCCCATCTTTGGGACAACATCAAGTAATTCTTTATACTGATCAAAAAATGGCCTGGAGAAATCAAAGTCTCGCCCATAATCCATTGCATCCCATTTATCACTCCACCAACAATCAACACAATAAACAGGAAAACTTACTTTATCATCAAAAAAAGACACCATGGATTTTTCACATAAGTCACATTTTCTTTTATATAAATAGCGTTCATTTCTGAAAGCTAATCTCCGTTGTTGCCTGCAATCAGGACAAAGAGTCGGCGGTGGAACTTCATATTTTCTTCCCCCAAATTCAGGAGAAATCTTTTTGAAAAAAGCCAAATCATCTTCGGCAATCTCAAACTCAGAACCACATTGTTTACAATTATCCATAAATGGCTTCGTTATAGCATTTTTCACAATAAACAGTTTCCGGTCGATCCGGTGCATATGAAGTTTTTATATCAACTCCACACTTGTCACACTTACGAGTCCAAACTTTATGAGGATTTCGCACCGACAACCGAACTTCGTTTCGAGTTTCAGGAGCCAATCTAGGAATCGGAATCTTCATTCTACGATAAAACTTCAATTCCTTCTCATTAATTTTATAAGGTCGCCCACTCTTCTCACATACCAAATTTTTACTCAAAATATCGTCACCAACATCATCAATCGAATCAGGAATCTTCTCACCATTTTCAATCTCTTTTTCCTCTTCCTCTACCCAATTCAAGCCTGCCTCCGAAACTTCTTCCCGATTCATGGGAAAGAGATCATTGGCAACCGTTTCATTATAAGCCCACGGCGAAATGTTCATCGGGAAAAATTCACCCCACTCACCGGTAGACTTCATATGCTCAATAATTCGCGCTCTCATTTCAAAATAATCTTCCTTAGAATACTGTTTATTCAAAATACAATACGAAGCCTTCTTCATATTACTGCAACCAAAAAGATCATGAGAATTTTGGGCAATAGTATCGCAATAACGAGTGTCGTTTGCATGCCAAACAAATGATCCATAAGCACAATTTACGCCGGAAATAGAACCCAACATTTCATAAAACAATTCGCATCCTTCATGTCCAACATGATCACTACTCGCGGCATCTTTGATACCCCAACCCGCAAGATAAACATCCTTCAAATCTTCAGCCGGTCCGGAAATATCAAAACAGTTATAAGCATTCTTCGCATTCACCAAATTATCACCAAAACTATTTTCAACATTCACCAAATTTGCAAACTTATGAGGGAATCCTAATCGAAATTTATCAAACTCAGCCTTCATTCGTTCCACCGCAGAATAACTACCAAAATCATACTCCTTCATCTTCGTTTCATACTCCTCTTTCGAATATTTCTTATTAAAAATATGATATTCCTTATTCCTCAGCCCCACACAAAACGCACAATTACTACAAGAACGACAATCAAACAAAAACGCGCTATCCCGACAATTCTGCGAATTTCTACAATACTTACTCTCATACATTTTCACACAATCAATCAATTCGTAGCTCAATCTCGATTCCTCAACCCAATAAGTGTCGTACAAATCCTGCGAATGAAAACAAAAACCGTCATACATACAATCCTCATTGAAATCCCCTCCAAAAACCAGATAACAATTCTTGTTTGAAGTCGTAATATTGCAATATTCGCTATTCTCAGCCTTCATATTCATCAAACTAAACCGCGGAACCGCCAACTGCAGCTCATGGAATTGTTCAAAAAAAGGCCGGTTAAAGTCATAATCACGGCCATATTCCTTTGGATCCCAATCATCACTCCACCAGACATCCTGGGAATAAACTTTATATGGTTTGTCAGAAGAATACAGGGAAATTATCGGATTACCGGTCAGATCACATTTATCTTTGTAAATTCTCCGCTCATTTCGATGAGCCAAACGTCGGCGCAATCGCTCATCCGGACACAAAGTCGGCAAAGGGAGCTTCATTCTTCGCAAAAGATCCTGTTCCCATTCAGTAATAACAAAATTTTTCCCGCTTACCCTGCATTTAAGGTTTAAATCAGCCATGGAAAACAACTATACAAGAATTTTAGAAAAACTTTAAGAAAATTTAATAATTTTTTTAAGTTTGTTTGCTAAAAAGGAGATATGATCAAATCAATTCGAAAAAACGACACCGACTATCCGGCTCTATTAAGGGAATTACACGAGTCACCGCAAAAACTTTATTACAAAGGAGACCTAAACACTCTCAAAAAAACCTGCATTAGCATCGTCGGCACGCGCAAATACACAGACTATGGAGAATTTATGACAAACAAAATAATTGAGGAACTCGCGGTTCTCGACATAGCAATTGTATCCGGTTTAGCCATAGGAATCGACGCAATCGCCCATAAAGCGGCCCTCGAAAACAACATCCCAACAATAGCGGTCTTGGGCAACGGACTTAACAACATTTACCCGACAGCAAATCTTAGACTTGCCCAAAAAATCATCCAAAACGGGCTCATTCTCTCCGAATACGAACCGGAAACCCCACCTCTAAAATACAATTTCCCACAAAGAAACAGAATAGTCAGCGGGCTTTCCATAGCGACAATAGTGATAGAAGCCCCCGAAAAATCGGGAGCGCTGATAACAGCACGCCTCGCACTCGAACAAGGACGGGAAATTTTTGTCGTTCCCGGAGACGCGGACAGAAAAAACAGCAAAGGAATAATCCAATTAATTCAAAGCAGTAGCGCATATCCGATCACATCAGGAGAAGACGTAATAGAAGTCCTAAAAATTCAGCCGCATCTTTTTCCTCCGGCTAAAGCCAAAAATCCGCCCACACTCTACAAATTCACACCGGAAGAAATACAAATTCTCTCCTCCATGCAAAAACGCCGCCCAACCACACTCGACCAAATCGCCAAAAAATCCACACTGGCAGTTGAAAAAATCCTCTCCACTCTCTCAATCCTCGAAATAAAAGGCCTGGTCTCAACAAAAGATGGAAAATATCTCCGCAAGTGCTAAAATGTCCTCAGCAAAACATCATCCAGTATGCACAAGATCAGAACACATCACAAACACGAAGAAGGAAAAATCTTCTCCCGATTAATCCTCATAATAGGTTTCGGGATAGGGTTGTCACTTCCAATATTTCCAAACTTTGTAAAAACAATCTTAAGTACGGATTCGGCAACAAGCGCCTTTTATTCAACAATGGCGATAGTAATGATGATAACGGCACTGACCAGTACATTTCTCCTGAGAAAAGTCGAAAGATCCACAATAATAAAAGTAAGTCTCATTATTCTAAGCGCTTCATTTTTTGCCTTAATATTTGTGACGAGAATACAGTCGCTTGCGATTTTAAACGCGCTTCAAGTCATTTTTTTACTGTTTGTAGTCATGACACTATCTCTATACGTAAGAGATTTTGCCAAAAGTAGAGACTTAGGCAAAGAAGAAGGAAAATTTTTCAAATATCAAAACCTCGGTTACTTCGTCGGGCCGCTTATAGGTGGATTTACAGCGGTATATTTCGGTTATGAAACCGCATTTATATTATCATCCCTTGCTTTTATGCTCGGGTTTTTATATTTCAGTCATTTGCGTATCGTCCAGAAACATCCCGCAATTGTCGAAGGAAAAAAACAACCGCAATTTAAATTTTTTGAAAATCTAAAACACTATTTTAGAGAAAAAAACAGACGCAAAGTTTTCATATTCACTTTATTTTTAATGATATGGCTGGGATTTAAAAGGCTCTACATACCGCTTTATATAGTGTTTTCCGGATACATAGAAAGCATGACGGGAATTATACTTGCCCTGACTATAGTTCCATTAATTTTAATGGAAGAAAAAACAGGGGAGTACGCCGATAAGCATGGAGTCAGAAAGCCAATAACACTTGGATTTACAATAATGGCGCTAAGCCTCCTGATAATCTTTTTCAACCCGTATACATTCGTCAATTTTTTTATTATCGTAGCCGCGCATTTCGGAATGGCGCTGGTGGAGCCGCTACAAGAATATTTTCTTTTTAAAAACATGAAGAAAAAAGACGAAGATAATTTATATGGAATATATATGACCGCGGATCCGATAGCACTTTTCCTGACACCGACAATTGGAGCGGTAATACTGATATTTTTCCAGTTCAATCACTTATTCCTGTTTTTTGGAATAATTATGGCTATCGCAAGCGGATTTTCGTGGTTTACCCTAAGACAGAAGTTGCCCGATGAACTTCCTCAAGAGTAGTCAAACCCTGAGCGACTTTCAAAAAACCATCTTCCCGCAATGTAATAATGCCATCTTTTCTCGCCGCCGCGATTAAATCAACAGAACTAGCGTTATCGAGAATCAACTGCTTCATTTCTGAAGTAATAGTCACGACTTCGGCAAGAACAAGCCGTCCAAGATAACCGGTGTTGCTACAGGCATCACATCCATGAACTTTGGCGATCTTATCGGGGATCTGTGCCTCAATCCCCGGATTAACTTTTTTCAGATTTTCAAATATTTCCGAGAATTCTTTTTCTTCACTTTTGCTAATGGGCTCGGATGTCACACATTTCGGGCAAACTTTACGCACCAGGCGCTGGGCGACAATAGTATTAAGAGCGGGCGCCACCATAAAAGACGGAAGCCCCATATTCACAAGACGCGGAATAGCTTCAAGCGCGCTGTTTGTATGAAGAGTGCTTAAAAGAATATGACCGGTAAGAGATGCCTGCGCCGCGGTTTCAGCGGTTTCAATATCACGAATTTCCCCAATCATAACAACATCAGGATCATGCCTTAAAATAGAACGCAGTCCCGTGGCGAAATTATAATCACGGCTTTCATCAACCTGACTTTGAGTGACCCCTTTCATGTAATATTCGACAGGATCTTCCAGGGTGATAATTTTATTTTCGGGAGTATTCATTATCCCGAGAATTGAATACAAAGTTGTGGATTTACCGCTTCCGGTAGGACCGGTAACAAGAATCATTCCCTGGGAAATGGTTGAAGCTTTTTGCAATTTTTTTAAAGCCAACCCCTGGAATCCAAGCTCTTCAAGAGTCAGAGCTTTGCGACCCGAAGGTAAATATCTGCATACAAAAGATTCACCATACGGAGTTGGGATCGACGCGACACGAACAGCGGTTTTATTTTTATTAAAAACAAAAACATATCGGCCATCCTGCGGTATTGAAACCACATTAAGCTTCATTTTCGATTGATATTTGATTTGCTCGGCGATTTTGGAATAAATGCCTGCATCAATTGTAAAAACCTCATGAAGCACGCCGTCTATACGAAACCTGACAACAACACGCCCTTCCTCCGGCTCATAATGGACGTCGGATGCATGAGTTTTCATTGCGGCAACATTTAAAAGGTTTAACCCCTCCTCAGCTGTAATTTCAGAAAGTTTTTTTGGTAAATCTTTTAATTGGGTGATTTCTTTCTCATAAGTTTTGATAGCCCCTTCCTCGACTTTCTCAATAATTTCAATTTTTTTATATTTTTGCGTGGATTTATAAAATTTTAAAGCATCATCAATTCCGGCGGATGAAGCCAAATTTACATTAACTTCATAGCCTTGTTTTTGTAGGGCCTCAATTGTGCTTTTTGTTTCAGGATCTTCAGGTTCTTCTACGGCAACCCTCATTTTTTTCCCGACTCTGAAAAATGGAATAAGCCGAGCCTTCTGCGCATCCTCATAATCAACCAATTTTAAAAAATCAGCATTAAGCGGAGTTTTTGCAATATTTATATAAGGCAATTCCAAATCTCCGGCACGCTTCAAAGTGGATTTTTCCTGAAATTCTCTGTTCACCTGGGAAACAGCGGTAGAAGTGGTCACCATTTTTGACGCAGACTTTTTGCTTTCAGCAGAACCCTGTGCCTGATCAGCCACTTGCGCTTTGTCACCCGTAGTAAGATCCTGATTTACCATAAGTTAGATACAAAAATATCTAAGTATTATAGCAAAAAACGGACGATTTAGCTAGAACTAAGCAACTTTTTTTACAGCATCCACAATCTTCTTTGCTCCATCCTCATCAATCCCATCAACTTCAGCCAAATCCTTCTTGCCAAGCCCTTTAATCTGTTCCACCAAAGTTAAATTCGCCGTAGATAATTTTTCTACCAATTCCTTATCCAGACCAAGATCTTCAACTTTTTCAACAACAAGCTTCTTTTCTCCTTTAGGAGTCTTACCTTCATAATCACTAATATCAAGAATATCAATTTCCCAGCCGGTCAAAATAGAAGCCAATCTAACATTTTGCCCCTGCTTCCCAATGGCAAGAGGCCTTTGATCCGGTTGTACGAAAACCTTAACTCTCTTCAACTTTTCATTCAGCTGAATCACAGAAGTTTTGGCGGGAGCCAAAGAGGTTTTTATATACTCAGTCATATCCTCTGACCACTGAATAATATCTATTCTTTCACCATTCAGTTCATCCATAATGTTCTGAACACGAATACCTTTTTGTCCGACACAGGAACCGATTGGGTCAATCTTTTCATCAGTTGAAAGAACAGCGACTTTACATCTGACGCCAGGATCTCTGGCAATTGACTTAATTTCAACAATCCCGGATTTAATTTCGGGAATCTCAAGTTCCAAAAGCTTTTTGACCAAATTCGGATGAGTTCTCGAAATCATCAATTGGGGTCCTTTCGTTGTTTTAATAACTTTATCCAGATAAAGCTTGATCCTTTGTCCGGAATAATATTTTTCCCCGGGGATCTGATGCTCATAAGGAATATTTGTGGTCGTTTTATTGTCCAGGTTTATATAAACATTTGTGCCGTCAACTCTGTGAACAATAGCGTTTATAAGCTCATTCTCTCTGTTTTTGAAAGTTTCATACAAAACATCTCTTTCAGCGTCCTGAATTTTTTGAATGACGACCTGTTTCGCCGCTTGCGCGGCAATTCTTCCATAATTTGTAGGCGTAACATCAATGCGAACAGTATCACCGACTTTTGCTTTCTTACTATATTTTTTGGCATCCACTTCACTAATTTCCCTGTCTTCATCTTCAATCTTTTCAACAACTTCTTTAACCAAATAAACAGTAGTAACGCCTGAATTTTCATCCAGATCAACGTCTATTTCCTGTTCTTTATTCCCATAATCTTTTCTGTAAGCCGCCCGTAGAGCGGATTCGATAGTTTCGATTACAGTTTCCTTTGCGATATTTTTCTCGTCACAAAGTTGACTAATTGCCGCAAAAAATTGTGATTGCATAAGTAAAAAATTAATTATAAAAAAACTGAATCTTAAATTAATTAAGATCCTTTATCCACTACGATCATAACACCGCTCAACAGCCTTGTAAATAGCATCTCTGTTAAGCCCGCGAGAATACAAAAACCGGTAAGCTTTCATTTTCTGTTCCTGAACCGGATATTTTTTAAACCTTTTTAAACGTTTTGTTAATAATTCATAAGCAATTTTATTCTCATCTATCTCCGTTTCTTCCAGGCCCGACTCAATCAATTCCTTCTTCACACCTTTAAACTTAAGATCCCGGGCGATAAGAACCCGTCCCCGGGGCCTAAGCCTGATGCACTCGGAAATATAATCCTTCACGAACTGCTCATCGTTCAAATATCCAAGATCGACCATTCTCCGGATAACATTTTTTATATCATCCTCGCTTATTTCTGCGCGCTTTGTTGAATATTTAGCAAGTTTTTTCTCCATTTCACTCATTGTATATCTTTTTTTGGAAAATATTCTCAAAGCATACCGCAATAATTTGTCATAACCTTCAGGAAAATTCATTAAAGTATTTTATATTGCTACATTCGCGTTCGCTTCGCTACCGCGTTATGTAATTAAGCTTCAACCGGCAAGTTCTCAGCCGGTAATTTCGCCACAACCTTCTTTTTGTCCTCCGGCTTTCCAAAAACCAACGTTTTTACGTCTTTTTCAATCTCTCTAAGCACTCTCTCGTTTTCCATCAAAAAAGCTTTAACACTTTCTCTGCCCTGGCCGAGCTTTTTATCTTTATAACTGTAGAAAGAGCCGGATTTACGGGTCACATTATATTTGGTGGCCAAATCAAGAAGATCGCCTTCAAACGAAATCCCTTTATTGTACATAATATCGAATTCAGCAATCTTAAAAGGAGGAGCAATCTTATTTTTCACTATTTTAACTTTAACCCGATTACCAACCAGTTCTTTTTCAATGGTTCCGATACCCTCGATTTTGCCAATAGCCCGGATATCCATTCTGACGGACGTATAAAACTTCAAAGCCCGTCCTCCGGTAGTGGTTTCCGGATTTCCAAACACAATTCCGATCTTCATTCTCAATTGGTTCAAAAAGATAACTGTAGTTTTCGTTTTAGAAACAAAAGAAGTAAGTTTTCGCAAAGCCTGGCTCATCAATCTGGCCTGAAGCCCCATATGAGCGTCACCCATATCACCTTCGATCTCCGCACGTGGAGTCAAAGCGGCAACACTATCAACAACGACAACATCAAGAGCGTTGCTTCTCACTAAAGTCTCAAGAATCTCAAGCGCCTGCTCCCCGCTGTCCGGCTGAGAAAGAAGAAGTTCATCCGTATTGACGCCTATTTTTTTTGCGTATTCGGGATCAAGAGCATGCTCCGCGTCAATAAAGGCAACACTGCCTCCGTTTTTTTGCGCTTCTGCGAGAATATGGAGACTCAAAGTGGTTTTTCCGGAACTCTCAGGTCCAAAAATCTCCACAACACGTCCACGAGGCACGCCTCCACCCAAAGCTATATCCAGCGACAATGAACCGGTAGATATTGTTTCAATAGGGGACAGGGCACCATTCCCTAATTTCATAATAGCCCCCTTTCCAAAATTTTTCTCGATTTGAGAAATAGCTAATTCAATAGCTTTGTCTTTTTCATTTTTTGCATTCATATTTATGAGGTTAAAAATATTTGTGTCCCTAGTATAGGTGAGCGCACACTCACCTGTCAATA
>JAUVQE010000046.1 GCA_030598325.1 Nitrospirota bacterium
AAGGCACCTTTTTCCCTCTAAGAACATTTGTAACAAATAAAGGAATAATCTTCTCCGGATATTGATACGGCCCATAAACATTACAGGAATGCGTCACAATCACCGGCATACCATATGTCACATGATAAGCCCGACAAAGATGGTCACCGCCCGCCTTCGACGCGCTATACGGACTATTCGGCGCATAAGGCGTTTCCTCGGTAAATGCACCCTCATCTATCGAACCATAAACCTCATCCGTACTAATCTGCACATATTTTCCAACTCCATGCTTTTTCGCGGCCTCCAGCAAAGTATAAGTTCCAATAACCTCCGTCATAATAAAATCCTTCGGCCCGGTAATAGACCGATCCACATGTGACTCCGCCGCATAATTCAAAATTGCATCCACTCCTTTTCCTACAATCTCATCCACAATTTTCTCATCACAAACATCCCCTTTTACAAATTCGTATCGCTCCGACCCCTCAATATCCTTCAAATTATCCAAATTTCCCGCATAAGTCAGCTTATCCAAATTCACAATTTCATAATCCGGATACTCCCGCAAAATATATCGAATAAAATTCGACCCGATAAACCCCGCTCCACCTGTAACTAGTAATTTCATTTAAAATGCTTTATCAAATGCCAAAGTAATAACTGAAGCCAAAATGGCCATAAAAAAAGATGCAAACATCCAAGTTCTTGTAAATTTTACAGCAACCCGATCCCTACATTCATAGATTTTATCCAGCTTTTCCTCAATTCTATTATCTTCCTTTATTCTTTCTTGCCTCTCTTCTTTTATCAAAGATTCCACTCTATCAAATCGTCTATTTACATCGGTTTTGAATGACAAAAAATCCAGCTTAAAATCCTTGATAAGCTCATACAACATCTGATTTGTAACCGCCTCCGAATTCATACTTTCTTATTAATTTCACCCTAAATATACACCACAAATATTAAATTTTCATTAAAAAATCCTAAAAAATTTCTAAAATTTCATCTATTCTTTGTCTCCCAATCAAACCCAATCGCAGAATCATCAAAATCAATCCTCTCTTCATCAGGATCATCGGGATTATAAGACTCGGTCGTATGATAAAAAAGCCCCACAGGTTCAGATCCAAGCACTTTATATCCATGCGCCACTCCTTTTGGAATAAGGATCAAAACCGGATCATCCTCCCCCGCGTAAATCACCTGAGTTTCACCTTTGGTCCCGGAATTTTCACGCAAATCATGCAAAACCACCTGCGCCATTCCCTTCGAAACAAACCAAAGATCATCCTGCTTTTTATGCCAATGAAACGCCTTTATCACACCCGGATGCGTTTCCGTATATGAACTTTGCCCAAATTTCGACATCAAATCTTCATCATCACGCAAAACTTCCATAAAAAACCCACGATCATCGACATGTTTCACCAATTTTTTAATCTTTACCCCGTCAATCATATCTAAAATTAAAGCGGCACGATTATATCACGTTAAATTTGCATAAAAAAGCGGAAAGCCTACAATAGACCCATGCACATCACAATACTTGCGGACGCAATCGACAACCAAAACGCCGGAGTTCACTTCTATCTGAAAAACTTGATAGAAAATCTCCTGAAAATCGACCGCAAAAATAAATACTCATTTATTCACTGCAAAGAAAATCCATTTTTCGACCAAACAGAGCATTACATTATCCCACAAATCAAAGGTCCGGGCACAGAAACTGTCCGCCGATTTCACAAAATTCCAAAATTAATCAAAAAAATAAATCCGGACGCGGTCTGGCAACCCTGCCACATCGGCCCATTCAACATTCCAAAAAAAATCAAGAAAATAGTCACAATCCACGACTTGACCCCAATCCTTTTTCCTAAGTTCCACACCCCAAGAGGAAAAATAATCCACCGCCTCCTCCTCGGAAAAACCCTCAAAAACGCCGATCTCATACTGACTCCATCAAAAACAACAAAAAAAGACATCGAAGATCACTACAAAACTTCCGGGCAAATAAAAACAACCCCATTAGGAGTAAATAAACCTAAAACCAACGTAAAGCCATACTTCAGAGAACCGTATTTCCTATATCTCGGAACAATCGAACCAAGAAAAAACCTGGAAATGCTAATCGATGCCTTCCTGGAACTCGATCTGCCACAAAAATTAGTTCTCGCCGGCGCAAAAGGCTGGAAAAATTCCCGCATTCTCGAAAAAGCCAAAAATCCAAAAATCATTCTACGAACCAACATATCAGAAGAAGAAAAAGCCGCCCTCTACACACACGCGGACGCATTCGTATATCCATCAATCTATGAAGGTTTCGGCCTCCCTCCCCTTGAAGCAATGAGCTACGAAATTCCGGTGATCTGCTCAACCGGCGGAAGCCTGAATGAAATCTTTGCCAAAAACGCTCTGATGTTCGATCCAAAAGACAAAGAAACGCTGAAATCCCATCTCCAAAATTTCAAATCATCCCATTTATCCCCAATCGCAAAAGACTTCGCGAATAAATTCACCTGGGAAAAAACAGCTCAAAAAACCCTCGAAGCTTTTGACGAATTGCAAAAACACTAAGCTTCAAAAAAATATGTTTTCACCCAATTGAAGAAAGGTTGTTTACAATAAACTCTTACATAACGAGTAGTAACAGCTACTGCATATTTTTCATTATCAGGACTCAAATACCTAACAACATCTCGAGAATCTTCCGACAAAGAGCCTCTACCGATAAAAGGCTCCCTTGCCCCTCTTTTTCTCATAGAGGGAAAATTAAACCGAACGGCAATTGACGCAACTATTTCACCTATTTCCCTTAAATCAGTAGGTGCTATTGAAGTCAAAGCCGATGCAATTTGTGCTTTTATTCTTATAAGATCTCCTCGACTAAGTATTTCACCGGGACCGGGAGGAATACTTTCTTCACTTTCATAAGCATCCAAAGCTTCACTGACCTGAACAGATGGATCATCAACATCGGGAACATTCCCTCCACAAGCACGCTCATCAGAAGTTAAAATAGTCCCCGCCACTTTTTCTATATTATTATTTTCCATACATTAAGTAATTATCTTGGATTACTATAACACGCTTTTTGGATTAAGCAAGAAATAGTATACTTTCAGAAATCACCTCATCCCTGTAAAATAACAAAAAAGCAAATAACTATAAAAAATGATTTATCTAATTTTAGCCCTCGCGGTATTGGCGGTTTTGGTGGTTGCAACTTACAACAGCCTTGTAAAACTCAAAAACACAGCGGAACAAACATGGTCCGACATCGACACACAACTTAAAAAAAGATACGACCTCATTCCAAATCTTGTGGAAACTGTTAAAGGCTACGCCAAGCACGAGAGCCAGACGTTGGAAAACGTGGTAAAAGCAAGAACCGCGGCAATGGGAGCCCAAACTTTCAAAGAAAAAGAAGGCGCGGAAAACGCATTAACCGGAGCCTTGAAAACTATATTCGCCCTCGCGGAAAACTACCCGGACTTAAAAGCAAACCAAAACTTCCTCGACCTCCAAAAAACCCTCACAGACATTGAAAACTCAATCCAACCCGCAAGAAGTGCATACAACGAAGCCGTCCGCGCATTAAACACAAAGATGGAGGTCTTCCCAAACAATCTCATAGCAGGCCCATTCGGCTTCAAAAAACGCGAATTTTTCGAAATAAAAGAGGAGGAAAGGGAAAATGTTAAGGTGAAGTTTTAGGAATTTTAAAAACTCTCGCAGAAACAATCCGCAAGGTTTTGCGAAGCAAAACCGAGGACGTTTCGAAAAAGTTTTTAAAATTCCTAAAACATTCTACATTCCAAATTCCTCCCTCATTGTCTCTATCTCATCCCTCAACTCAGCCGCTTTCTCAAATTCCAGATTCTGACTGGCAATTTCCATCTTCGCCTCAAGAGATTCGATAACACGTTTCATTTCGTCCTTCGGAATCTTACTCATATCGAGCTCACGACCTTTCCTTTTGTCCTTTTTCTTACCACCAAACTGAGCAATATCTTTAACGGCCTTCACAATTGTTGCAGGAGTAATTCCATGCTTTTTATTATACTGCGATTGCTTTTTTCGACGACGACCAGTCTCCGAAATCGCCTGCTTCATCGCGTCAGTCTCCCTATCCGCATACATAATCACAAATCCGTTCACATTCCTCGCACAACGCCCAACCGTTTGAATAAGAGCACTCGTACTCCTCAAAAATCCCTGCTTATCAGCATCCAAAATCACAACCAGACTCACCTCCGGCAAATCCAACCCCTCACGCAATAAATTTATCCCCACCAAAACATCAAATTTTCCAAGCCGAAGATCACGAAGAATTTCAATTCTCTCAAGAGTATCAATATCCGAATGCAAATAACGAACATTCACATCCGCATCCGACAAAAACTCCGTCAAATCCTCCGCGCTCCGCTTCGTAAGAGTGGTAATAAGCACCCTCTCCCCCACCTTCACACGACCAGCAATTTCCTTAAGCAAATCCTCGATCTGCCCTTTACTCGGTCGGACAGAAATCTCCGGATCAATCAAACCGGTAGGACGAACTACAAGCTCGTGCACAGCGGATTTTTTCACATTAGCCGCCTCGTACTTTCCCGGAGTCGCGGACACAAAAACAACACGCTTCATATATTCTTCAAACTCATCAAATCTCAAAGGCCGATTATCATGCGACGACGGCAATCTGAAGCCATGCTCAATCAAAGTCGATTTTCTGGAATAATTACCACTATGCATTCCACCAATCTGTGGAACAGTCATATGTGATTCATCTATAAACAAAACAAAATCATCAGGCATATAATCCATCAAAGTACTCGGCCGACTTTCCTGCCCATCCCCACCCAAATACCTCACATAATTCTCAATTCCATTACAATATCCCGTCTCCAGCAAAATCTCGATATCATATTCAGTACGCGTTTTTATTCGTTCAGCCTCCAGCATTTTCCCCATCTTTTTCAGCTGATCATAACGAATTTCCAGATCCGCCCGAATTCCGGCAACCGCCTGTTGTATTTTTTCCTCGGTCGTAACAGCATGTTTCGCGGGAAAAAACGTCACCTCATCCATAGATCGAATCAGCTCGCCCGTAAAACCATCCACCTCGCTTATCGCCTCCACTTCATCACCAAAAAACTCAATCCGAATAACCGTATCTTTATCAGGCGGAAAAATTTCCACAGTATCCCCAAGCACATGAAACATCCGATTTTTAAAATCCATATTTGCCCTGGTGTATTGAAGATCGGTCAACTGCCTCAAAAACTTGTCCCGCACAATAGTATCTCCAATTTTCACAGTTTGCGCCAAAGCTTCATAATCCTCGACCGAACCAAGCCCATAAATACATGATACAGAAGCCACAATCAGCACATCTTTACGAGTAAGTAAATTGCGGGTAGCCGCATGCCGAAACTTGTCGATCTCCTCGTTAATAGACGCGTCTTTTTCGATATACGTATCCGTCTCCGGCTTGTATGCCTCCGGTTGATAATAATCATAATAGGAAACAAAATAGCTTATAGCGTTATCAGGAAAAAACTCCTGAAATTCACTACAAAGTTGCGCCGCAAGAGTCTTGTTATGAGCCAAAACCAAAGCAGGCCTCTGCACAGCCTCCACAACCTTCGCCATGACATAAGTTTTACCCGAGCCCGTCACCCCCAACATAGTCTGATGCCGTACACCCTTTTCAACCCCCTTCACCAAAGCCTTGATTGCCCCCGGCTGATCCCCCTTCGGCGTCATCTCCGATTTTAGTACAAATTTCTTCATATACGTAAAAACAAGTAGAAAAATAGTATCATAAATTGTATATTTAAGACATGAAGATTCTTGAACACACAAAAAAAATAGCCAAAGAAGCCGGCAAACTAATTGTAAAAAAACAGGGGAAAAACCTGAAAATAAAAGAAAAAGCTAAAAGCGACCTTGTAACCGACGCAGACAAAGCCAGTGAAAAATTAATTATAAAAAGAATTAAAGCTCTCTACCCCTCCCACGCGATCATCGCAGAAGAATCAGCAAAAACCCTAACAAAAAAATCCTACAAAGACGCAGAATACATCTGGATAATCGATCCCATAGACGGCACCATAAACTACGCGCACGGATTACCGATGTTCACAGTTTCCATCGGAATTTTCAAAACAAATTCCTCAAAAAGTTCAAAAAACTTTGACTACATCACAGGAGAACTGGTCGCAGGAGTAGTTTATGCCCCAAAAATGGGAGAAATTTATTCCGCGGAAAAAGGAAAAGGAGCTTTTTTAAACGGCAAAAAAATCAAAGTCTCCAAAAAAACAAAACTTGTAAAATCTCTCACCGTAACAGGCTTCACGCCTCAATGTCGCAAAAAAAATCTCCCCTATTTCAACACCATGCTAAACAAATCACTGGCAATCCGCCGACTCGGTTCAGCATCCCTCGACCTCTGCTACATCGCATGTGGACGCTTCGACGGATACTGGGAATTTGGCTTAAAACCATGGGATATCGCCGCAGGCGCACTCATAATAAAAGAAGCGGGTGGAGAAGTCACAGACACAAACGGCAACCAACTGGACTTATTCGGCGAAGACATCCTCGCCTCCAACGGAAAAATCCACAAAGAAATGATCCGCACATTCGCAAAACTTTAATCTTCAGAAATAATCTCCCGACAAATATCTAAATTATCCATCGCCCACCCAAAAGCCGAAGCATGTTTTATAAACAATCGATATTTCTCGCTATCCTTTTCATAATCCGGAGCCAAAGATTCCAAAATTTCATATTTTTCAACAGCACTTTCACAATCCCCCAATAAAAAATAAATGTCCCCCGCGGTTATATAAAAAGCTGGCAAATTCGGAGAATCCTCGATTCCTTTTTGATAATAATATTCAATCTCATCAAAATCTTCCTGACCCCACGCAACCTTCATCGCCAAAATATTATAACTAAAATCAAATCCAGTTATTTTTCCATATTCATCCAAACTTTCCTCATTTCCAAAAAATTCAACTATAAGTTTATGCGGATAAGCAAAGAAAAAAACGGAATCAGCCGCATCTTCAAAAACATCAAAAGCATTTTCCGTACTAACAACATAAGTATCCATACCTTTCCTCAAAAGAAAATCTGATTGAATCAAAGTAAACGAAGAAAACAAAGTAACAACAGAAATACAAACTAACAAAACACCAACGAACACATTTTTCAACTTCACTCTAAAATCATTTTTCAAAACCCCAATCAAAAACAACACCCAAAACGCAACCAAAAACACATAATGAACAACCGTGGAAAAACTAAATTGAACAGAGATAATGTAGGCTAAAAGCCCAAAACCAACCATCTGCAATCCCACACTTTTAACCTTTTTCCAAAACAAACTCCAAATCAAAAACCCAATCGGAATCAGA
>JAUVQE010000076.1 GCA_030598325.1 Nitrospirota bacterium
TAAGGGAATTGTAGGTGATTGGGATTGTTCCTTTTTTTCCTTTTACTTTTTGAGGTGTTAGCAAAAATTCTTCTCCTTTTTTTACTTCGATTCCTTCATCCGGCATTTCTCCGATACGAATTTTTGGTCCCTGGAGATCCTGGAGGATTCCGATAGTTTTTCCTGTAATTTTTTCAGCTTTGTGAACATTATCAATGATTTGTTTATGATTGGCGTAAGTCCCATGTGAAAAATTCAGTCTGCCAACATTCATGCCGGTATTTATCAGCGCGACAATTTCCGAAACAGAATTACTGGAAGGTCCGAGAGTACAGACAACTTTAGTATTTTTTGTATACATGGAAATAAGGTAATTATTCGTTACCGATTATAGCAGGAAAGATTTCTATTTAACAGTCACACTCTTTGCCAGATTCCTTGGCATGTCTGGATTGTTTTTGCGCAACACCGCTAGTTGGTATGCGAGGATTTGGACCGGGATGATGTTTACGATGGGGGAGGTGTTGCCGGTGTCGGGGACACGGATCCAGTAGTCGAAAACTTCGTGGTTTTCGGGGCTGACTCCGATGATATAGCCGCCACGCGCTTTTATTTCGGTGGCGTTTGAGATCATTTCGGATTTGGTGTCGTCATTTGCGACCAAGGCGATTACCGGAGTGTTTTTGTCGATGAGCGCGATTGGACCGTGTTTTAATTCTCCGCCGGCGAATCCTTCAGCGTGGATGTATGAGACTTCCTGGAGTTTTATGGCTGCTTCGAGAGCGATCGGGTAATTCATTCCCCGACCGATTATGTACATGGATTCGATGTCTTTGATTTTTTTGGCGAGTCTCATTATGTACTCTTCGTATCTTGGGTTTAACATGTCGTTGATTTGGCTGGCTGTGTCGATGAGGAGCTTTTTTCCTTCACGGATTCCTCCGTTGCACGCGTATGCGAGTAATGTGAGGATTGCCAGTTGTGAAGTTGTGGCTTTGGTTGAAGCGACGGCTTTTTCAGGTCCGGCTTTGATTGGAATTACTATGTCTGAGATTCGGGCCATTGTTGAGCTTTCGACGTTTACTATTGATGCGATTTTTACGCCTTTTTCCTTTGCTACTTCGATTGCTTCCAGTGTGTCAGCGGTTTCTCCGGATTGGGAAATTGCTATTAGTAATGTTTTGTTTGTGAGGAAATGTTGGTAGTTTGGGAATTCTGATCCGAAAGTGAAGTTGATGTGTTTTTTTGCTATTTTTGAGAATAAATATTCACCGACCATTCCGACTTTTCCTGCTGTTCCGCATCCGACGATGTATGTTCCATATGCTTTTTTAATTGCTTTGGCTAATTTTTCTAAAGTTTTCGAATCTTGTTCTATGGCGCGAGCGAGTGTTTCTTTTTGTTCCATTATCTCTTTGATCATGAAGTGAGGATATTTTCCTTTTTCTGCGCTTTCCGGTTTCCAGTTTATTTCAATGAGACGTTTTTTGATTTCTTCATTGTTTATTGTGTCTAAAAATTTTATTTTGTTTCCTTCGATTATGATCATTTGATTGTCATCGAGATAGTTGACTTTGTTTGTGTGGGCGAGGAATGCAGGAATGTCTGAGGCAATGAAGTATTCTCCTTTTGTTTTCCCGACTCCTACGATTAATGGAGATCCTTTTCTGACTCCTATGAGTTTTTCGTTTTCTTTGTTGATAATTACAAGAGCGTAGCGTCCGACGATTTCTTTGGTTGCGAGTTTAATTGCATCTTCAAAAGTGTGGGTTTTCATGTGTTCTTCTATGAGGTGGGCGATTACTTCTGTGTCTGTTTCGGATTTAAATTTGTGACCTTTTTTCTTTAGGTA
>JAUVQE010000055.1 GCA_030598325.1 Nitrospirota bacterium
ACCGCTACTTTTTCCTCGTCGCTCAAGCCCTTCTCGTCATTAAGTTTTACCTCGGCGGCAACAAAATTCTTCTCCGCCAAATCAAGTTCTATCTTTTTTATCTCAACATCATCAAAAGTAAGAAGCAATACCGCGTCTTCCTTTATAGAATTACCAATCTCGAAATCATCTTCAACTTCACTACCAATACTTTTAATTTTGGCAGCCAACAATGTTTCTTCAACTTCAGCAACATATTTCATATCACTATCTAAATTTTGTAAAACCCAATCGGAATCTTTCTCAACTTCATCAATTTTCTCAACCTGAACGATATTATCTTCCTCCAAAGTAACTTTTTCCCCGCTCACAAGCTTCTCAACCTCACTGAAAGTCGTCACATCCACAACATTCTTATAAACACCAACTTCAACTTCCCTACCCGCTACTTCAACATTAAACGCGGCACGTCTTGTGGCAATAGCAACGTCCGTAGACTGAACAACAAAAGACGACTCACTCTCAACAAGATTAAGTACTTTGGACCACATAACTCCACCAATCAAATCAATCTCCACATAACTCCGAACAAAACTTTCTTCCGGTCTAAACAATTTATTAATAACTATTTCAGTACTGGAAGATAATCGACTTACACTATCATCAAAAAACTTCACAGTAGCTCTGCCATCAACCCCAGTCACAATCCTATCATTCTCATAAATTTCCATCCCTGCTTCAACATCAACAGCCTCTCCATCCCTCTGAACCACAATCTCCCCATCAAAAGAATCCAAAATGGTTATTGAATGCGCAAAAACAACATTTGGTTCAACAGTCATAAACACAAACATATAAAACATCATGGACACCAAAGCAACCGCTCCAACAAATCTCTTCTGAAACATAAAAAAATTGGACCAAACGCGGCAGCGAAGCGAACGCGTATATGAGTGCCAAGCTGAGCGAAGCGAAAACGTAAAAAATCTTTTCTGATGAGCCATTTCAATAAGAGCAAAAACTCTCTCTTTTATTCGGACTCTCATATCCATACCAAATTCCAGCTTCGCATCCTGGTTTTGAATATATTGAACGACGGGAACCTCCAATTTCGACATCAATTTGCTTTTCATAGCAAACTTTCTAGCCGGTTCAAGCCTTGGTTTCTGAATCTTTTTTAAAGACTCACCCAGGGCATCCAATTCCAATTGTTCATTCATATTTTTCATACACATCTGCAAACGTGAATTTTTACTTTGTGTTACTCTAAAATTCATATTCCGCTCCCGTTTCCACAAGCTCATGTTTAAGAGCTTTAAGCGCTCTATGTTGCAAAATACGCAAACTTCCTTCACTCTTCTTCAAAATCTGCGCAATTTCACTATTCGTAAGTTCATTAATAAATTTATACACAATTATATCCTGATAGCTCTTCCTCAAGTTTTTTAAGGCTTTTTTTAATATTTCATGATCAAAACTTCTTTCAGCCGTCCTTATCGGATTATGCTCTCTGTCTCGCGAAGCTATATCAATCCCCAATCCATCAAAATCCCTCGACTTGGCCGATCTGTAATAATCAACAACGGCGTTATGAGCAATTCTGTATATCCACGCCGAAAATGAATTTTTCTTCTTTACCTTATATTTCCCAATATTCTCCCAAACTTTCAAAAAAACCGTCTCCACCAAATCCTCAGCGTCACCGGATTTCACACGATAATAAACATATCGAAAAATCTGATCAATAAAAATATCATAAAGTTGCGAAAACGCGTCATGATCCCCCTCCTTCACATTCACAACCAAGGCTTCTATTTCTTTCTTCCTATTTTTAGCATTACTATCCGACATCAGCATATGTTAAAAAACATGCCTACTAAACACCAGAAACGCAGAAAAGTCAATACCCCTCGTGCAACAACATTGAAAATTTTCCAAAAAAACATTAAATTCTATCTGAACCTTATTTTTTAATTTATTATCCATGGCAATCACAAAAGATGAATTTATTAAGGAGCTGAACAAAGATCTCGAATATGAATACGCTGCTGCTATACAATACGTACAACATGCCTCAGTTATTACAGGTCCGGAGTATGATGCTATTGCAAAAGAGCTAATTGTGCATTCTAATGAAGAAATGGCGCACGCCGTTTCAATATCCACAATAATCACAGATTTAGGTGGAACTCCAACCGTAGATGTCGATGAAAGACACGTTTCACAGGTTTCAAAAGAAATGCTGGAACAAGATCTGGAAGGCGAAGAAACAGCAATTAAAAGATATAAGGAAAGAGTGGGGCAAGCCAGAGAATTGGGAGAATTCGGAATCGCAAGAGTCCTGGAACAAGTACTAATGGACGAAGAAGAACACAGAAGAGATCTAATGAGTTCTTTAGGAAGATAAATATTCCTCACATCTCTTCACCTCATCTTTACTTCCAATAAAAATTGGAGTTCTTTGGTCAAGCCTCTCGACCTCTTTGTCCATAATCCGAATTTTCCCATCAGTTGAAGCTCCCCCGGCCTGTTCCATCAAAAAACTCATAGGCGCGCATTCAAATAAAAGCCTCAATTTTCCATCCGGAACATCGCCGTAACCAGGATATGAAAAAATTCCCTTCCCTTTCAACAAAATCTGATTTATATCGGGAACCATTCCCCCACTATATCGAAGTGTGTACTTTTCCTTACACCAAAAACTAACAAGGTCAAAATAATCCTGACGACTCGCGCAAGCCCTTAAATTTCCCGGCGCAAACATTTTCCCTTCATCAACCCGAATTTCATCTTCACGCAAAATAAACTCACCGTCATCATCCATCATAAACTTCACGACACCCTTCCCAACAGTCAAAATCAAAGTGGTACTCGGTCCGTAAACCGCGATCATTGAAGCCAATTGCTCGTCACCCTTCACCCCAACAAAAGATTTCGTTTTATAAATTCCAAAAATACTCCCCACCGCCAAATTCACATCAACCAAAGAATAACCGTCCAAAGGATCGTAACAAACACCATATTCCCCATCTCCGACAGACATTTCATCGGGCAGTTCCTCAGACGCGATCACCCCGACAAACGAATTACCCTTCATCATCCCCTGCAAAATTTTGTCCGAAAGGACATCAATAGCAAGCTGCTGTTCTCCATAAATATTTTCAGTTCCGGCCTCCCCCTTATCAGCAACCCTCACCGCCTCCGAAATTTCACTTGAAGCATCTTTCAAGGTCATCAAAACAGAATAAAGCTCATCGGAAGCCCCCTGACCCTTCAAATATTCACCGAAAGTCTTCATAATTTATTTGTTAAACCATCTAAGCAAATCTAAAATCCGGCTTACATATCCCCATTCATTATCGTACCAGGCGATAACCTTCACATAATCGCCCGCCAAAACTTTTGTACTCATCAGATCCACAATGGCGGATCTGCTGTCCCCTCTGAAATCAACGGAAACAACAGGATCGTCATCAGTTCCCAAAATACCTTTAAGTTCACCCTTTTCATATTTCTCAAAAGCTCCGTTCACATCGGAAACGGACGCATCCTTGCCCAATTTCGCGACAACATCCACACACGAAACCGTCGGGATCGGTACTCTGAAAGCCATCCCGTCAACTTTACCATCAAGCTCCGGAATAACACGCCCGATAGATTCCATCGCACCCGTTGTTGTAGGAATAATGGATTCCGTTGTAGCACGAGCCCGCCTAAAATCTTTTGGATTCGAATTATCAAGCAGATTCTGAGTATAAGTAAAAGCGTGAATGGATGTTACAAAAGACATTTCAATTCCAAAACTCTCATGCAAAACTTTCATCACGGGAGCCAGGCAATTCGTAGTACAAGAAGCGTTTGAAACAATGTTATGGTCCTCAGCTTTAAAAGCCCCTTCGTTAACACCCATAACAATATTCGGAATATCCGGTTCTTTCACGGGAGCCGTAATCAAAACCTTTTTGGCTCCGGCCTTTAAATGCTTTTCAACATCCACCCGGGCGGTAAACTTTCCGGTGGATTCAATTACAACATCAACATCATGCTTCCCCCAATCAAGTTCCGCAGGATCTTTAATCTGATAAACATAAACGGTTTTTCCATTAATCTTCAAATTTTTCCCGTCCACCTGAATATCTGCGTCACATTTCCCATACAAAGAATCATATCTCAACAAATAAGCATGAGAATCAACTTCAGCCCGACTATTTATAGCCACCACCTCGATATCATCAGTCTCAAAAACCTGCCTGTGAAGATCCCTCCCAATCCGGCCATAACCGTTAATTGCAATCTTTATAGCCATAGTCGTAAAAATTATTTATATAATTCTGCTTTTCCACTACTTTTAAACGCCTCTCTCATCATCATCGCGATATGCTCCGTCATTTCCTTTTCCGCCTCGGTAAAATCAATTTCATCCCATTCTTTTTCAAATTGATCCAGAACTTTACGGCGCGGACGCTTAAGTTCTTCTCCACGAGCATCCATTCTCTCAAGCAATTCTTGCGGAAAATGTTTAAACCAGATATCGGAAATAGAAGTAGCGTAATTAAACTTGCGGGCGCCATTCTCAATACATTTATTAAACACTTCTGGACTAAGCCCACTACCTCCATGCATTACCCCGTAAGCCTTCAACGGACGTACAGCGTCGCAAATATCCTTTATCCTGTCAAAACCGATAATAGGCTGTTTTAAATAATTGCCATGACCGTTCCCAACAAAGAATGCGATCGCATCAGCCTCAGTTTCTTCAACAAGCCTCCTGCAATCCTCAGCCTTCGAATAATACTGCTCGATTGTCTCCTCAACGTTCGGATCAGCCAAAGCCGCCGCGTTTCCTATCTCTCCATCCTCAACCTCCAAAGAAATCCCCAGAGGATGAATCTTTGCGGCAACTTCTTTACACTTCGCGATATTCTCCTCCAAAGGAAGCTTGCTCAAATCCACCTCCGCCGAAGAAAAACCCGCCTCAATAGTCCTCTCAATGCATTCGTCCACATCCTTCTGAATATGATCATGGTGAAGACAAACCGGCACACTATAGCCGTATTTTTCAATCATCTTTTCAATTGCAGGATAAGCAAACCCGGCCAATCGTTCCGGCGACATATTACAATACACGGCCTCGCTCTCCGCAATTTCCAGAATAATAGGAGATTTTTCCCGCCACGCCGCTTCAAGCACGGAATTCAAAATAAATCTGCTCCGGCAATTACACGCCGCGACCCCAAATCCATGAGCATCCCCCACAGAAAGAAGAGTTTGTAAATTCGACAAAGTATATCCTCCAGCCATTTCGCGTACATGAGGATTATTTGCTTTTGTAAATTCAGCAATCGCCATGATGAAAATTTTATGAAATAAACGCCCCGGAGGTCTTCGCAAAAACCTCCAAAAAAGCCACTCCGAGAATAAATGAATCGCAAAAAAAACTCAACGCAAAATCACGCCCTATTCACACCCTATTTCTTCGCAATCGCGCTATCAACATCTAAAAACACAATCTGGTCAAGCTTTCTCATCGACTTTACCTTCGAAGACTCCAAAATATAATTTAAAGATCGCACCTGAGAAATTTTCATATCCATCTTTTCGCTTTCCTTAACAATTTCCTGATGCGCCGACTCAAGAGAATTCAGAACATAACCTTTCGTTACCTGGCGTGCGCTAAACATAAGGGTAATAACTGTAATAAGCGCGACAAAAACCACCAAAGAACCAATAAGAAAGGCTGGGCCAAGCTCAAGACGCGGAAAAAGCCTGCGAATCAGACTTCGCCTATATTCAGTACCTCGATTAAGAATGAGTTGAGACATATTTTTCAAGAATGAGTGAGTTTTTTGTTGAGAACCTATAGTTCTCTTAGTTTTTCATAAGCTCTTAATTTTGCGCTTCTACTTCTGGGATTTTCTTCTATCTCTTTATCTGTAGGTGTTACCGGTTTTTTGGTTAATTTTTTCACAATTGGATCGCCATGTACCTGATACAAAACCTGTTCCTGAGTTGCGGGTGGTTTTTCCAAATCTTTGAAAAATTTCTTTACCATGCGATCTTCCAGAGAATGATAGGAAATAATGACAATTCTCCCTCCCACTTTCAGAATTTCCATCGATTGCTGTAAAGCTTCCTTCAAAGCATTCAGCTCATCATTGACTTCTATCCTTAAGGCCTGAAAAATCTTGGTTGCTGGATGAATTTTAGACACCTTTCCCGATCTCCTTCCGGGCAATACTCCCTTCAGAAACTCCGCAAATTCAGTTGTTGAACTAAATTTTTTATCATCTCTTCGCT
>JAUVQE010000068.1 GCA_030598325.1 Nitrospirota bacterium
CAATCCAACAAAAAAGCTTCGCAAACAGGTTCCTTGTCATCAAAAGTAGGCCTCGGCCCAAGATGAATCGCCGCCAAAACAAATTTTCTCTCAACAAAAACTTTCCCGGCAAAAACACCCTGTTCCTCTCCATAATAAGAAATGTTGATAGTAGGGTAACCAATAGTTCTCCCAATCTTTCTCCCCTCTCCGACCTGTCCTTTTATTGTAATCACGAAAGAAATATACCATAATGCTTTACATGAAACTCACAAAAACATTAGTTTTAGTAAATTTATTTTTCCTACAATCATATTTAGTAAGATTTTCGATTGGTGGATTCCCAACAAATCTACAAGAAATTTTAATTGGAACAACGGCGATCATTTTTGTTATTGAAATCATAAAAAACAGAGCATTTTTGCAAACCATAAAGAATATTTGGACTCACAAAATCATACTTTCTTTCCTTGGATTAACCGTCATTTCCGTCTCATTAATCGCAACAGGAACAATCACGATTCCCCCTCCATTAACAGAAAACTTAGACCTAATAAGACACCTGAAATTCCTATTTTTCGCCATAATCTTGGGATTTATATTTCTGGAAACTTTTCAAACAAAAAAGCAAAGATCTTCAGCCATTATGATTGCGGGCCTCGGAGCGATTTTATTTGGAATTTTCTCGATAATTTACAACCTATTTGGATATAACGTCGCCCACGACCTGAGACTCCTCGGCCCACTCGACGCGGCAGTTTATCTCGCGTTCTACCTAACTCCATTTTTCCTTTATTTCTCAACAAAATTCATCGATTCACCTCACAAAAAATCATATCTTTTTTACGCAATAATTCTAGCTTTACTAATCCTCGCAACCCGCTCAATGGGAGCAATCGGAGGTTCATTTTTAGTACTGTTAATTTATATTGTAAAAACCGGCAAATTTTTACGAACTAAAATATCAAAAATATCACTTTTAGTAGTTTTTGTAATCATTTTTGGTGGCATTTTTTACACAAAAATCCTCCCAACATTCCAAACAGAATACTCGAGTCTGGACGAAAGAGGAGAAATCTGGACAACAGCCGCATACCTCTTGAAAGAGCCAAAAAACGCACTATTCGGAGTAGGATTTGGTCAATTTCAAAACCAATATTTCGAAAATGTCACAACTGTCCTCGACAAACAACCACTCGATTTTTATGTCCTCCAACCCCACAACATTTTCTTACTCTTCATTCTCAATTATGGGATTTTGGGATTAATTTTCCTCGGATTTTTGATATTCCAAACCATCAAAAAAATCGCAAAATCAAAAAATCCAAGCTTCGCGTTATTCATTATTTTATATTTCCTAATTCACGGACTAATAGACACGCCATTCTTTAAAAACGACCTGTTAATTTTACTAATAATCTTCCTGGAAATGGGTCTTGAGGTCTCTGCGAAAACCGCTAACGACTCAACCCCGAAACTAAATCCCTCAAAACCTCAGTAGGGCTGTCAGCCATAGTTACTCCCGAAGCCAACAACACCCCGCTAGCCCCCAGTTCAAGCGCAATCCGTACATCTTCTCCATTCTTCACTCCAGCTCCAACCAACACCTTCCCATCACCTAATTTTTCAACAGAATTTTTAATTACATCCGGATTCGCTTTCGAAACGCTCACATTTCCACCAATCAACTCCGGCGGTTCAACCGCAACCAAATCAGGCCCATATCCCACAATTTTCTCCGCCGCTTCCGCATCATTTGCACACGCCACAACAAATAAACCAACATCTTTAGCACGATCTATACTTTTCTTCAAAGTTTCATCATCAATTTGATATTCAGCATGATTCAACAAAGTTCCAACAGCTCCAACATCCCTCACCGCATCCGGCAAAATATGCCCGGTATACGAACCAAATGAAACAGGATCTACATGTTGCGCAAACACAGGAATATCCACGTTTTTGCAAACTTCCGCGAGTTCAACAATGTTTACAGCAACAGCAATATTCGCGCCGGTCTCCTTCGCTATTTTTTCATGACACTTCGCAAGTTCCACCGCGCTACTCACACGAACCATAGCATCCGAATCTTCATTTCCAGTCGCCTGTTCGTAAAGTTTAAAATTTACAATAATTATCGGTAATTCCATGACGCAAATATACACAAAAAACCGGCCCTAAACAAATTGACCTTTGGGACTATTTTTGCTATAATAATATAATCGAAATTAAAAATATATTCAAAAACAAAAATAAACATAAAAAATATGAATATTCGAAAACTCCTAAACTTCCTTGGAAACTTCAAAAGTCTTCAAGATTTTTCTGAAAAAAGATTGGTGAAAATGAGTATTAAATCCGGACCTGGCAAAGCTCCTGCTGTCACACCAAAACCAAAACTCGACACACCACAAAAACTCGAATCAGCTAAGCAAAAACTTCGTGGAGAAAAAGTGAAACAAAGACAACAAAAGGAAATAGGACCGAAACTAGGAACAAAAAATCAAAAAGAGGCACAAGTAGACAAACATCTGGACGATATGAACTCCCAAAAATTTGCGGAGATGATGAAAGAGGGATCTGTGAAAGTGAATGTTGCAGGAGAAGAAAAAGTAGCGCTGATGAACAAATTCACAACAGATCAAATCGACAAAGTTGTGGGACATGCGGTAACAAATTCGAAAGACTTAAAAACTTTTATTGATAGCCTGGAAATTCAAACTACAGTTTTCAAATTCAGTATCGGACAACTCAGCGACAAATCCAGAACTGCACTAATCAACGCATCAAAAGAAAAACCGGCAGAATTAAAAACTCTGTTTGAAAACCTTTTGGCAACAAACATTTCAACCGATCAAACAATCGCGACTATAGAAAAAAACTTCAAATCTGACAAAAGTTTAATAGAATCAATAACCAAAACA
>JAUVQE010000018.1 GCA_030598325.1 Nitrospirota bacterium
CAATAACTTTTGCCCCGCTCTTATGCTGTTCGCGTTTGAAATTCCGTTTTCCCACATAATTGTAGAAACCCCGACTCCATAATGCTCCGCAATCACCGAAAGAGATTCTCCATCTTCTATTGTATGAACGGCAAAATCAGTCAGACCAACTCTACTGGAGTCATTAGTTTGAGGATTTACTTTTATCAAATAACCATTCTCATCCGCAACCAATATGTCTCCAGGAAGCGAATAAGAACTAATATACTCGGGAGAATAACTCATTGAAGCCGATACAAAAGATCCGCCGGGAGTCAGAGAACTGACAACAAGAGCGGCTCCGGCAACAAGTACGGCCTGAAACAAAAGTCTTTTTTGAGGAGCTACAGGAATAAAATCCGAAATTGTCAGCCTCAACGAAATCAAAAAACGCCTTATCTGATTGAATAATGGCATCTTAAGTATAGCTCTTGCAGGAACGGAAACGATTTTAGATACATTCGCGGTGGAAGATTTCCACAGCTCACTTTTGGAAAAAGTCCTCAAATGACGTGCTTTTCGCGCGAATTTATTTACCTGTAATATTGTTTCGGTTGTTTCCATACGGATTTAATTTCAACTCTTAACAGTATGAGTGTTTTGAAAAAGCCTATCAAGACGGGGAGGTTGACATTTGAGGTGAGATATTGTGTCGAATACAACAGAGACGGCGGGGAAAACCAGCATCACGCTAAAATAAGCAAAAATCACTTGCTAGTAAAAAAATCAAAAAAAATAAAAGCAAAAATAAAAAACTTGACGAAAGTTGATAAAAATTGCGTTTTGCTATTGCTAAAAGGCATCTGTTCTGATAACTTCCCACTGCTTCAAATATTTTCTGCTCTACCCACACGAGATGGATAGGGCTAAAAGATCCCAAGATCTTAATCCAAAGAAATATGGAAAATACGGAAAACACGGAAAACTCAAAATACGAAATAATGGTAATTCTTCTGCCTGATTTGGGAGAAGAAGGTTCAAAAAAGGAACTTGATGAAATTCGCTCACTAATTACTGAAAATGGTGGCGAAATTTATCACGAAGACATTTGGGGAATAAGGGATTTTGCTTACAAAATGAAAAAACAGGAACAGGGATTTTACGCGGTATTTAATTTTACACTGGGACCTGAAAAAGTTAGAAAATTAGAAAAACCGTTAAGATTAAATCAAAAATTAATAAGATATTTGATTGTAAAAACTCCGGGAAATTACGAAATCAAAACATTGGAAGAGTACTTAAAAGAAGCTGAAATAGAAGAACAGCAGAAGCAAAACGAGCAGAAGCAAAGCGAGCAGAAGCAAAGCGAAGCGAAAGCTCCTAAAGCTAAAAAACCGGAAGCTGTAAAAGAGGAGCCAAAAAAGGAAGAACCTAAAGAGGAGCCAAAAAAGGAAGAACCTAAAGAGGAGCCAAAAAAAGAAGAACCTAAAGAAGAGCCAAAAAAGGAAGAACCTAAAGAAGAGCCAAAAAAGGAAGAATCTAAAGAAGAACCAAAAGAGGAGCCAAAGAAGGAGGAGCCAAAAAAAGAAGAAAAAAAGCCCACTGTAAAACTCGATGACATAGACGAAAGACTAAGAAGCATCATAGATGACCCGGATATTTCACTATAAATAACCAATCGAAATATGCCAACATACAAGAACAGAAAATGTTACTTTTGCGAGAATCAAATAGCGCATATTGACTACAAAAACGAGAAATTGCTTAAGAAATTTACATCACAATACTGTAAAATAGTGCCTCGCTACTATAGCGGAATCTGCCTTAAACATCAGAAAAAACTCACCTCCGCCATCAAAAACACAAGAATAATGGGGTTGCTGAAATTCATAAGATAATAGTCTCCATAAAAAATCACTCTTTAAGCCTTCCAAAAAAGGCCTTTTTTTGCTATAATATCTAGAAAAATTCGTATCAGCCAAAAACAAAAATGATCAAAAAAATAAAAAACAAATTAGAACAAAGAAAAATTAAAAAAGCCAGGTTAAAAAAGTATCTGCATAACCTGCCTTCCGCATACGACAACACTGTTATTTCCTGGACAGCACCCGAACACATCAAGCACAAAAGAGGGAAACTATGGAAAGTCATAATAACAGGACTTTTGATAGCGGCAATGGTTACGGGACTTACGCATCAGGCATGGACTTTCGCACTGGCCATAGCGGTATTCGCCATAGTTGCTTATGTTGTAAACAGAGAACACCCAAAAGACGTAAAAGTTTCAATTTCAGACATAGGAATCAAAGTCGGAAAAAGAAAATATCCGTTCACAAGAATCAAATCTTTCTGGCTTATCTACGAACCCCCTTACACTAAAACACTAAACGTGAATGTGAATGGAGAATTAGCGGTAAATATAGCAATTCAATTAACAGACCAGGATCCATCCCGGGTAAGGGAGTTTTTAATCGAAAGAATTCCTGAAAGAGAAGGGCACAAAGAATCACTCACAGATATTTTTGCAAGATTGTTACAAATATAAACAAACAATATGGGAAGAAAATTGGAAAAATTTGATTACAAAAAGAAAGACAGTTTAAGAAGAAAAGCGGCATTAGCAACCGCAAAGGAAGCGATTCAGGATGAAGTTGCCAAACGGTTGACTGTAGAAAGCGGAAGAGCTGGAATGCTTGGAGATTTTATGGATAAAATAATTACAGGAACGCCGTTCAAACAAATCGAACAAATGTGGGAAGCGGAAAGTGAAGCGTATTTAAGAGCAAACAAAAACAATCCAAAAGCATTAACCGAAATAAACAAAATCATCAAGCGCTACGAAGACAGGCTAAAAGCCATAACTGAAATCGCAAAAAAATACGTAACGACTATGGCAAGAATGCATGGGAATAAACTTCCACCCGCGGCACTATTGGCAATGCGGGACGGCGAAGCGTTTCGGGCACTGACATTATCAAAAATACTTACAAGTCCGCAAAATTCAGCAATTCTAAATGCAATAGAATATGTTTTTATCACAAAAACACAAACACAAAAAAGATACGACGACCTTTGCGCTTATCTGGAAGGAGTTTTCAAAAACACCGGAACTGCCCAAGGAAGAGGGGAAGCCCAAATGGCATGGTTTATTCTGAATTTTCTGCCGGAAAAAGGACCAAGATCCAAAGAGGATTTTATTAAATATCTAAATAAAAAAGGCCTCAACGGGCAGGAATTAAAAGCATTACTTCGGGAAGGATGTATGAATGGAGCGATCAGCCCAAGTCTGGCAAATAATTTTACCAAAAACGAAATAGCATTCACAGAACAAGAACAAAACGAAAATAGTGTGGCATACAAAATTCAGCACGATTTCTTGAAAAAAGGTCGAGCATACGCCAAAGAAGCATATGGCTCATACAATCCGGCCGCACGAATGTTAACTCTGGGAAATCTCCTAAGATGGGCCGCGACAGTTACATCCGCAACATCAATGTTCGGAACACTTCTCGCAAGCATATTCAAAGGTGGCGGATTGAAATCCCCTGAAAAAATAGTAAAGGCAATGACGCAAAAAGGAATGTTGATGAAAGGGGCAATGTTAGGGGCGGCCTTATACTGGAAAAAGAAAAGGCCCGGATTTTGGGCGGATGCCGCGGAAAGAAGGGAACAAAATAAAAACAAATCGGCAAAAAATTTACAGGTAGTCACAGAATCAAATCGCGGACTAAAAAGTTTTCTGACCGATAATAAATATGAAGGATCGGCAGTACTGGATGAATACATCAGAGAACACGGAATGAGAACAAAAAAAGGAAAAAGAACAGTTATTTCAAACGAACCTTCTTACAAAAAAATCACATTAATATCATTCAAAAAATGGCTTGAGAAAAAAGCGCGAGAAAAAGATATAAACGGAAAATATTCAAGACTCGCCGCCAAAATAACAATTTCAGACAAAGGTACATGCAAAATCAACGGATTCACGGCTGATAACGATGATCTAAAAAGAGTGTCAAAAGCAATTTTTGTATGGGGAATAGGAGGTTCCGGAGCCGGAAAAACATACAATGAGGCATTACGAAGAGCACGAGGAGGAGCACCAAAACCACCAAAAAATAAAAAATCTAAAAAATAAATGGAGATCCAACACCAAAAATTAGCGCAAATCCTGCAAAAAAATGAAACATGGAAATGGCTGGGCCCCGGAAACTTACTGGGCGATAAAACTTTGACCCAATATTCAGGATTAAAAATTTTTATCAGATACATTCTCGATAATAAAGTAGCAATTCTGGACAAAAGAGAAGATAGAGGAGTGGATTTTGCCACAACCGGAGACAATCCACTTTGTAGGAAATTTATTGATTATCTGCGGGGAAAAGCGGAGGAAACGCAAGATGAAAAGGGAAAACAGCAATTTGTATGGATGATAAATAGAGCGGAAGGCATGTTGGAAATGAAAGAAATAGGACAAATGAACGATGGGATTTTACTGGCATACGCAAATACGTTTTTTGCATTGGGAGAACAAGCCCAACAAAGAATTGATGTAAATGAAAATTCAATTGTTGGTCTTTTGGAAGATGGATTTGTAAAAAGCAGAAAAGGAAATTCCGGACTTGGCAAAATAATTGATGGAATAGAAGGGGGAAAAGCTCCAACAGGGGCAATTCCAACAGCTCCGGTACTTCCCGCGACCCCCGCGGTTCCCACGACGCCAACAACACCAACAACACCAACAACACCAACACCAACAACACCGACAAGCGTAACCGGTAAAGAAACATTTACAGCAAAAACTTCAGATACAGTCAAAATTCCAGGGGAAAAGCCCAAAGACGAAGAAGAAACAACCCCGGAAGGCATAGGATCGGAAACGTTATTCGGACCGCTCAAACCCGAGCCTGAACCAAAACCCGAAGCGCCAAAACCCGAACCAAAACCCGAGCCAAAACCCGAGCCTGAACCAAAACCCGAAGCACCAACACCAGCATCAAAAAAAGCATCCATTCTCACACAAGAGAGAGCTGAAAAAAAAGTTCTGGAAACTGCCAAATTTTCCCAACCCGCATTTAAACAACCCGTAATTTCAACAGGAAAAGGAACCAGAAAAAAACACCCAAAAAAGAGAGCTGTTCAAAAAACAGAACGAGAAAAAGGAAAACCGGAAAGAAGAAAAGAACAACCGGCTCGACAGCCCGCCACTCAGCCAGCGGAAGAATTAGCAAAACGACCAACGGAAAGAAGGCAAGTACCTCTAAGCGGAGGCTGGAAAATCGCCAAAAAAGCAATGAAATACTCGGCGGGAAGCGTTGCAGGCGGTGGAATAATCGGATGGGCGGCGACATCAGCCTCGGAAGTAAAAGCGTCCACTCTGGCGTTCATAAATTTCTTATTCTAGAAAACAAAAATGAAAAAACACATCACAAAAAAATGGGGAAGAAGAATATTAATAGGATTATTGCTCGCAATAACACTATCTATGGTTGCGCCTGCGATTGCGGGGCATTTTGCGGATAGTCAAAAGACAACCGTACACGCGGCTACGACACTTGAAAATTGTAAACCTACCGGAGAAACAGCCACCGAATGTAAAATTGTAGGGGATTCATGCCCATCGGGTTACACAAAAAGCGAAGAAACCTGTAAAAAATCAACAACTGCACAGGCAGCAAACGAATCCATAGTAAAAACAGCGACATTCCTGGTCCAACTCCAAAAGATTTTAGGTCGCATCATCTGGCCCGTACTCATAATGATTGGAGGACTAATGGACAACAGTCTGCTATTCGGAAACGGAATGGAAGAACGATTGCGGGAAATATGGATACCGATCAGAAATATCGTAAATATACTTTTCGTAATCGCCCTCGTAGGAATTGCTCTCTATAACGTCCTGGGAATAGGAGATGAAAACAGCAACTATTCTATAAAGGCGATACTCCCAAAAATAATAATAGGAATAATAGTGGTTAATTTCTCATTCCTCGGGATAAAAGTATTTCTTGATGGGATAAATGTCCTGACAACTGCCATATTCGCACTGCCAAATCAGATCGGGGCGGCAACAGTATTGAATCCGGATGACCCAAACGATAAGGACAAAATAGATAAAATGTGCAGATCAATGGAAGGATTGAGTGCTTCCGAAACAATAGATAAAGAAAAATTCGAAAAAGATAACGAAACAAAAGTCCTGCGAAGAATAGCCGGCTCTAACGAGTTTAAAGTGTTTTTCGACGCAGAAATAAACATAGCAAAATTAACCGCTCAGGAAATTCTATGGTTAGCGGCAGAGAATCTTGATGAATCACAACAAAAGGATTTTAGCGCGAGATATGACGAAAACATGAAAGGAATGTTATGTGGAGTATATACAGATACAAAAGGCGTAACCAAAATGAAACTCGCACCCCAGGGCGAAATTTTCATGAAAAAATGGAATAACAGAAGCGCTCCATTGGCAATGGCAGTAGGACTTGGTAACATAGTCTTTTATGAAGAGATAGATCCCGGAAGCCTCGCGAGCATGGAAAAGATTTTCATAAATACAGTCCTGTCACTACTTCTTTATCTCATCTTCGCCGCATCCTTCATCGCCCTCTTCGTCGTTCTGCTGGGCAGGTTGGTGGTAATGTGGCTGGCAATAGCTCTGTCTCCGATACTACTGCTCGGAATAGCGGTTCCGGCGGTCAAAGAAAAATTAAGCGGATTTGGGGAAATAACAAATACATTCGTCCAAAACGCCATAGCACCACTCGGAATAGCTCTGTCTTTATCGGTAGGATGGATAATGCTTAAAGCACTGCAGGGACTAAACAGCCTTAGTGATGGAGGATCAATAAGTTTTTCTGCGACACAGGGAATCCCGGTTGTTGGATTAACAACCCTGCAGGATTTATTAGTAGGCGTGGGAACAATCGCTGTAATCTGGCTTGGAGTATTCGCGGCGGCAAGTAAATCTATAGCCGCGCCGGTAACAGACATGATCAAAAATGGTCTCGGCACAGCCGGCAAATGGATTGGAACACTACCATTCAAACATGCGCCTATATTCCATATTGATCTGCCAGGAGTTACAGGTGATGAGAAATATACCGGTTCTCAGGTATGGGAAGCTGTTCGGGGTCTGGCTTCAGAGAAAAAACCTTACAAACTTAGAGATCTTCTGACAAACAGAAAGACTGTCTCTTCAAGAGATTTTGCCGACAAAAGCAAAATAAAAACTTCTGCACACGTGCTAAGCTGGTTGAAAAACGCGGACGAGCAAAACATGTCAGCAAAAGATCTTCAATCAGGAATGTTAACATTAAAAAAGAACAGAAAAGATCTATATAACAATGTTAAAAAAGAGTACAAAGACTTGGGAGAGAAAATCGATGATGTAATAGAGAAAAAAGGTAAAAAGCTCAAAACCGCCGGAAGTGCATTGTTAAAACACTATAGAGTTAGAAATTTTAGAGCGCCAGCCACCACCACCACCGCAGCAACAACTACCACTTCAACAAGTACCACAACCACCGTAACTCATAATATACAAATAAGATTATTAAAAGAAGGAAAAGTAACTTCATCAGGTGAAATAAAAGATGCAATAAATAAACTCTCACCGGGAACAACTCCTGCCATTCTAAAAAGACAAATAGGAGATGAGCCATACGAAAAAGTACTTGCGGTGTATGGCGGAGACGAAAAGAAATTAAAAGAAGCATTACCAAAATAAGAATAAGTCTTAACAAATGACCCCGAAAAAACCTGAAAAATCAGAAAAAGAAAGAACCCTCACCGCAGAGGAAAAACGAATGTGCGATGAATTAAGCGCACAAGATTTTCGAACCGAAGAAGAAAAAAAACAGGAAACAAAAGAAAAAGGGAAAAAACCACAAACAACCGGAGAAAAAATCGTAGACCAATTCAAAGATTCAGGGAAAAACATCAAAGATAAAACTTTGAGAGAAATTCACGAAATCGCGAAAGATCCCAACCGTACGGCAAAAAACGAATACAAATGGCTAATGAAGGCGGTAGCGAACGGCAGAATATACATTGAAGGGGATCAGGGACTTTATTTGTTAAACGCCCTGGTGGATACAATAGAAAAAGGGGAAGACGCGCCGGAATCAAAAGAACTTCACGAAAAATTAAGAAAAATTGATGGGGGAAGCAATGCGGAATTTATAAATTCCAAAGCAAAAGCCAAAAAAGAAACAAAAAAACTCAGAAGAATAGAAGAAATCGATGAAGAAAAAACCGGAGAACAAAAAATAGAAGACATCGGAGCAAGGGCAAAAATCATAACAGAAACAGGAGAGACAGGAGCTAAAGCCGAAGCTCTCATAGAAACCCCGGAAACAAATTGGGAAATGGAACAGCCATCCCAGGAACTTTTAGACAAATTAAGAGAAGCGATGGAAAAAGAATACAAACTAACCAAAGAATACAACGAAATTTACGAAAAATTAAAAACAGAAGAAAAAAAGAAAACTCCGGATCCGGCATATAAAAACCTACAAAAACGAGCGGTTGAGATCCACGAAGAAGTAAACAAACTCAGATTGGAAACCGCAAAAGCAAGAGAAAAATACGAAAATCACTTAACAAAAGCTCTCTCAAGATTCAGGGCAATAAAGTATTTATCACAAAGAGTCGGATTCGACACAAATACGGCAAAAAAACTCAACGTATGGGCGATAGGCGCAAGCCAAAAAGCCGAGAGTGAAGAAGCCCTGAAAGGAATAGTGGTAGATGAAGCGACAGGCAAAGCGGCAAAAAAAAGACAACATATAACTATCGACAGACTCTTCTATGAAAAAGAAAAATCAGAATTGATAACAGATGAGGCACCGGGGCAACTTATGGTGGAATATACAGACACAAAAGCGGGAAAACCGGTTAAACTTCAATCAAGTTGTAGAAATTTTATAGCACTTTTGGATGCTTTGGAAGGGTTTGAAGAATGCGAATCACCGGAAGAATTCAACGAAAAATACGGATACGAACTTGGATACAAAGATGTGCGCGAACTTGAAGGAGAAAAATTTTCCGGCAGAGATGAAGATTTTAAAGTGGAAAAAGTCTACGAGAAAAACGGCAAATGGTACGTGGTTTTGGGGCAAACAGCAATAAAAATAAAAAGACAACTTCTTCAGGATTCGGTCGATCCCTCAATTTATTTCGACAGAAAACAAAAAGAATTTGAATTGGGAGAATTTGGAACATTCTTAAGAAGAAACGATTTTCAGAGAGGTTTTTCTATAGAAGAAATGCAGGAAATTGTGAATGGCGGGCTTGAAGCGGACAGAAAAGAATGCGCTTCTTTTGCGCAAGGAATGACACCGGAACAAAAAAGGTTATTCGAAACAATCGGAGGAATCCCGGGAGACACGGTAACCATTCCAAAAGAAAATGAAGTCATGAAAACAGTTTACACAGACCCGAACGGCTACACATATCCGGCAGAACTTAGGAGAATCGGTGACGAATACGAAATCACATACGACGCGAAAGGAAAAGGAAAACTCCCGGGAATATCGGACCCCCCGTCATTATCACCGGAAGTGCTTGCGGGAGCGGAGTTGGCGAAAAAAACAGAACCATCAAGAGTAAGAAAAATAAAACTAAATCAAAGACAATTAATGGATGCCGCAAATAAAGGGCAGGTTCAGGACGCACCTCCAACAGAAGAAGGACAACCAATTCCGGCAGAAATCCCGGCAGAAATTCCGGTAGAACCCGGAACAACAGAGCCGATACCACTGGAAGAAGGGGAACAACCCCAATACGAACCCCCATCCGAGCAAACCTCAGGAGAACCCACAGAAGGAGCAGAAAAAGGTGAACTAAAAAAACCGAGCTACCACAAAGAAGCACTTGCATACAGCGATATCCACAAAGTTGGAAACATGCAAAGAGTGGAACAAAGCTGGCTCAAATCTTTCTGGACAAACAGCAGATTTATGAGTGTAAACGACGTATGGGAAATGGGAAAAGCCATGTGGGAGTACTACGCCAGAAGATGGGAAAGAAGACAAAAAGAAAAATATTCCTCAGCCGGTAAAGAACTTCCATTCTGGGCTCCGGAAATGCAAAGAATAAACCAGGCCGCGGAAAACGAAGAAATGGGCCAATTCAAAGAATCTTTCGAACAAAAAGGTGTATATGAAATTATCGAAAGACTGGAAAGAACAGGCACCAGAGACGAATTGAAAGCGGCTTTGGTAGTGCTGAATGAAAAAGGACAAATGAGATGGGATAATATAGAATTCTGGAAAAATTTAAACAAATTTGTAGATCCGTCTCTGGCTATCCCAATTCCGTCAAACGGAGATCCGAATACTGAAGTCAGCGATAAAGATCCAAGAACCGGATTTGCATTCCTAAAAGACGCTATAGATTCACTCTGGGGGGAAGGAACATATAATAATTGGTATAGCCAAAATAAATCATCATATCAATCAAACGCAAAAGGCTTCTACGAAGAAGGTAAAGAGTTGGAGGGGGTGGAAGGTGGACCCGGAAGAAAATTGGCGGAACTGTTAAAATTACATAAAGAAGGTCGATACGTCGATCCTCATGAATATGAAGGATTGATACTCTTTTCTCTTGAGTACGGAAAAGCGGCGATGCAGGAAAAGATTTATTACATGATTGAAGGCGTTGCGGCGCAAAATATGTACGGTCGGACAATATTAAGTTTTGACAGAATGGCCCATATAAGTTCTGAGATGCTCCCCAAATTTCCGATGCTTGAGTATTTTTGTGCCAAAGTTCAAAGAGAAGAGGGAATAATTCATGCATTCACAATAGATGATTATAGAAGATGGGTGGGATGGTTTGATGAAGGGAGTCCAAACAATTTTATCCCAACAAAGGCGGTAGACGACTTTATGTGGGAATACGCGCTACCGAACGATCACACCCAAAAGCGAATAAATAAAGATATGAGAAACGCTGAAAACCTGGATCACGATGACATGTTCGCGTTTCTCCCACCGGCGTCAACGGGAGTAATTACTGACGCGTGTAAATCTTCATCAGGAAGTAAAAAATTCTTGACAATAGAAGGATACGCGAACGCGTTCCCGGGATTTAGCCAATATTTCAAATCACTCTCGGAAAATAATCACAGGGACAAACTAACGGAGGCCATTAGATCGTATGTCAGATATGAAGGAATAATGACTGATAAGTATGAAAAAGCGAGAACAACAGCCCAGGATAACTACCAAAGAATGGACGAAACAGTACTAAACAATTCAACAATAGTGTCTGCGGAATCGCCAAATCTATTTATTGGCGAACTAAATAAAGCAGTTCAGGAAGTGACAGCGGCATATGGAAATGAAGAACTGAACCGGGTCACAGACATCATCTTTAATTCACAACCCGTTAGAGATATTTCATCAAAGGAAGGACAGGAAAGACAAAATGAAATAAATCAGGCATATTACAAATTTGAAGAGATATTTAAAGGTATCATGGAAAGCGATGGAGGAAACAAAATGACTACAATTATAGGAGGAGCAGGTCTAAGAGGAATGAAATACACAACTCCCGCGGAAAAAGCCCAAAGAAAGCAGGAAAAAGCGTCAAAATAAGAATAGTTCACTAAGCTTCAACCAATTTCATAAACGCCTTCATCTTCATCACTTTCTGTTTTTTTGTTGCGTAATCTCTCACCGCGACAGTTTTATCCTTTACCTCTTTTTCTCCAACCACCAACATAAACGGAATTTTTTGCATTTCAGCGTTGCGAATCTTTTTTCCTAATTGAAGATCGGAATTGTCAATTTCAACACGCACATCCGATTCTTTTAGCTCCGCAGCTACTTTCTCAGCATAATCATTAAATTTCTCAGAAACAGAAATTACAACAGCTTGCACAGGCGCCAGCCAAACCGGAAAAGCTCCCGCATAATGTTCTATCAACACTCCAAAAAATCTCTCCAAAGACCCAAGAAGAGCGCGATGCACCATATAAGGCCTATGATCTTTACCGTCCTCTCCGACATAAGTCATATCAAATCTCTCAGGGAGATTAAAATCAAACTGAATCGTTGTCATTTGCCATTCCCGCCCCAAAGCGTCTTTGATTTTCAAATCAATTTTCGGCCCGTAAAAAGCACCGCCTCCTTCATCAATTTCATATTCCAATTTCTCGGCCTTAACAGCCTTCTCAAGAGACTTTATCGCCTGATTCCACTGCTTTGCCTCTCCAACAGCCTTCTCAGGCCTGGTGGCCAAATACGCTTTGATATCCTCAAATCCAAAAGCCTTCCACATCTCCAAAGAAAACCTCAAAACCTCAAGAATTTCATCCTCAATCTGCTCGGGAGTACAAATAATATGAGCGTCATCCTGCGTAAACCCGCGAACACGCAAAAGCCCGTGCAAAACACCTTTCGGTTCATACCGATAAACAGTCCCAAGCTCGGCCCACCTCATCGGCAAATCCCTGTAAGACCTGATTCGATGGTTGTACATCATAATATGAAACGGACAATTCATCGGCCTCACAAAATACTCGTCCTCATCAATCTCCATCGGACTGTACATACTCTCTTTATAAAACTCCAAATGCCCGGAAGTATCCCAAAGCCAGGATTTCCCAATATGCGGTGTATAAACAATCTCGTAACCATTTTTGAAATGCTCTTTTTTCCAAAAATCCTCAATGATCGAACGAACACGCCCGCCTTTCGGATGCCAATACACAAGACCAGCCCCGGCTTTCTCATAAGTATTAAACAAATCCAATTCTTCACCCAATTTTCTATGATCCCGACGTTTTGCTTCTTCAATCTGTTTCAAATAAGCATCTAATTCCTCGCGCGAATGAAAACAGGTTCCATAAATTCTCTGCAGCATCGGATTTTTCTCATCACCCCGCCAATACGCCCCTGCAATTTTCATCAGCTTAAACGGCCCGATCTGTCCGGTTCGCTCAACATGCGGCCCTTCACAAAGATCCACAAACATCGGTTTATCGCCTTGCGGCATAACATTCTCATAAAAACTAATTTTTTCCCCGGCGGACAAAAATCCTTTTACAAGTTCAGCCTTATATTTCTGTCCGGTCTGATTCAAAAACTCAACAGCCCGTTTCCCCGGCTCCTCCCGCTTCACAAACCTCTGATCCTGCTTGATAATTTGCTTCATTTTCTTCTCGAGCAAAGGCAAATCCTCGGGAATCAAAGTTCTCGGCAAGTCAAAATCATAATAAAATCCGTTCTCGATAGTCGGCCCAATCCCAAGCTTCGCCTCCGGAAACATCTGCAAAACCGCCTGCGCCAATACGTGAGAACAGGAATGACGCATACTTTCAATATCGACATTTTGAGATTTTTTTGACATATTAGGAATCGGATTATCAACAAATTTCAGATAAAAGATAGAATGAAACTTAAGAAACTTCAACTGGAAAACTTCCGCAACTACAATCGACATACATTTCAATTTGCGAAAGAAAAGAAAATCACAATAGTGGTTGGCCCCAACGGTAAGGGCAAAACAAACTTTCTGGAGGCGATTTATATGCTGAGTTTGGGAAAATCTTTCCGGACTATTTTGCAGGATGATTTGATAGAATGGAATTTCGATTATTTGAGATGTAAATGTGAAACCGAATCAGACGGCGAATCCACAAACTTGGAAGTTTTCTACTCAAATTACCCCCGCAAACAAAAAGGATTCAAAAGAAACGATGTCAGCCTGAAAAACAGTGAATATATCGGCAACCTGCTGACGGTTTTGTTTCATCCGGAAGACCTGAATATGCTGTATTTAAGCCCTTCTTATAGGCGCAAATATTTGAATATCATATTATCCCAGACGGATAAAAAATATCTAGACGCTCTCATTAAATACAAGAAAACCCTAAAACAGAGAAACGCGCTTTTGCATGAAATCAGAGAGGCAAAATTCTCAAACATTCCAACTGACAAACTGGAAAAAGACCTCTCCGCGTGGGATACGGAAATTATTGAATTTGGCGGTCAAATAATCAAAAAAAGGATCGATCTGACGGAATTCTTGAATAAAAAACTGGAAAAAATCTATAGATCGATTTCAGGCGGGAAAGAAGATATCGAAATCAAATACAACACTCCAAAAGGAGATTACGCACAAATGCTCACAGAAAGACGAAATAGAGACATAAGAGAAGCAAAAACCACTTTCGGCCCACATCGGGACGACCTCAAATTCTTCATTGGTGGCAAAGAAATACTTTCATCAGCTTCAAGAGGGGAATTTCGCACACTGCTTTTGGCGATAAAACTCGCGGAAATTAAATTTATCAAAGAAAAAACCGGTAAAAATCCAATCCTTCTGTTGGACGATGTATTTTCGGAACTTGACAGAAAAAGGCAAATCCACCTCCTGAAATCAATAAAAGACTGTCAGACAATTATTACCACAACCGACAAAGAAAGCTTCAAGAAACTGGATAAAGGAGAGGTATCACTAGAGTTTGTCAAGCTTGAGTAAATATGGTATAATATACCGAAAACAAAAAATAAAAACAAATGACTCAAGCTATTCAAATCATAGGTTCGATATTACTTGCATGTGTTCCGGTGGCAATTTGGGGGTATATCTACTACAACAAACACCCCGAAAAACGGAGCTTGACCATTTTGACATTCGCGGTTGGGGCAATCGCGGTATTGCCAATTCTTTTTTACAAATTTTTATGGCAGTTTTTCCCATGGATAAACGCCTTTAAACTAGCTGATTATTATAAAAACGACTTGATTGGATTCTCAAACGTGATAGTCCTGCCATTAAGCGTCATAATCACTTTCATGTTTGTTGGAATAATCGAAGAAATAATGAAGCTTTTATCCGTAAAAGTAGCGGATGACGATGAAATCAAAAACATCGATGATTCTATAGAATTTTTCATAATCGCGGCTCTGGGCTTTTCCTTCACCGAAAACATCCTATATTTCTACAATATCTGGATAAGCCAGGGAACATCAAATCTTTTGCTACCATTCCTGTTCAGATCAACATTTTCAACATTCGCACACATAATGTTCTCCGGAATCTTGGGTTACTACTACGGAATAGCGCACTTTGCCGCACCAATATTGCAAAAAGAAATTCTTAAAAAAAGGGGTCGTTGGGTGAAAAAAGTCCACAAAGTAATAAATAGAAAAAAAGAGGGAATATTTTATAAAGAGAACATAATTGAAGGGCTTTTAATCTCAATCGGACTGCACGCGATTTTCAATATTTTCCTCGAAATGAACCTGACTTTCATGATAATTCCTTTCCTGATCGGCGGATACCTAGCACTAAATTATCTCTTTAATAAAAAGGAAAATCACAAAAACTACGGAAAACTCCTCTCATATGTCAGGAACCATCCTCATCCAAAGACAAATGTACATTTTCCTCAATCCCCACTGAAATAAGTGGAGCTCCAAACCTTGCACCTCTCGTAAAATCATGCTAGAATCTTCGCTTGTATGTATCGGTTTTAACCGTACCCAAAAATATGTCGATAGACAAAATCATAGTAAAAGGCGCTCGCATTCACAACCTAAAGGGAATAGACGTGGAAATACCACGTAATAAATTTACTGTAATCACGGGACTTTCCGGCTCAGGAAAATCCTCACTTGCGTTCGATACAATCTATGCGGAAGGACAAAGAAGATACGTTGAAAGTCTGTCCACATACGCGCGAAATTTCCTTCAATTAATGGAAAAACCTGACGTCGACTCAATAGAAGGACTTTCCCCCGCGATTTCAATAGACCAAAAAACCGCTTCCAGAAACCCCAGATCAACAGTCGGAACGGTAACTGAAATATACGATTTTTTAAGGCTTTTATTCGCAAAAGTGGGAACACCGCACTGTCCAAAATGCGAAAAACCGATAGAAAAGCAAAGCTCCCAACAAATACTTGAAAGAGTGGCGGAAATGAAAGAAGGCAAAAAAATCCTCATACTCGCGCCAGTGATACGGGACAGGAAAGGTCAGCACTTAAAAGTTGTCGAAAAAATTCAGAAAGAGGGCTTTGTAAGAGTAAGAGTGGACGGAGAAGTGCATTCGATCATCGATGTTCCGGAATTGGATGAAAATAAAAAACACAGCATGGAAATAGTGGTTGATCGTCTTGTGGTCAAAGATTTCAAAAAACAGACCAAAAAGCTTTCTTCCGGCCAGATAATAGATCTTCCAAATCCAAACAGAACCAGGCTCGCGGATTCTATTGAAACCGCCCTGAAATTTGGCGAAGGGCTGATTATCGTAGCTGAACACGGAACAAATAATGAAAAAATATTTTCCGAACACTTTGCCTGCAATACGTGCCATATAAACGTTCCGGAAATATCTCCGCGCTCGTTTTCGTTCAATAACCCGCATGGAGCCTGCTCCGAATGTCATGGATTGGGAACAAAACTTGAAATCGACTCCGATCTCGTAATTCCAAACAAAAAGCTAACTCTTGCCGAAGGAGCGATAATGCCCTGGTCTACAACAACTTCGCATCTTACATGGTACAACCGCATACTGGAAAGCGTAGCAAAAGCTCACAAATTTTCGATGAACACCCCCGTCAAAAAACTGTCGGAACAAGCAATGCAAACAGTTTTATATGGGGACAAAGACAGAAAATACACCGTAAAAATCAATAATGGAGTCCATAATCCGGAGAAATCTTCATTTGTAGGGGAGTATCAGACAACTTTTGAAGGAGTAATACCAAATTTGGGAAGAAGATATCTTGAAACAGACTCGGATTACGTAAGAAAGAAAATAGAAGGCTATATGAGAATTCTAAAATGTCCGGCATGTAAGGGCAAAAGGCTGAAACCCGAAATTCTGGCTGTAAAAATAAATGGGTTATCCATAATCGATATCACAGGATTTTCAATAAAACACGCGATCGATCTCTTTCAGGATCTCAAACTCAGTAAAATGAAACAGGAAATAGCCCGTCAGATTCTGCAGGAAATCAGAAATAGATTGAATTTTCTGGAAAATGTCGGGATTTCTTATCTTACTTTGGACAGAACCGCAAACACCCTATCAGGAGGTGAGGCGCAAAGGATAAGGCTGGCAACACAGATAGGATCACGCCTCTCAGGCGTTATTTATGTTCTGGATGAACCAAGTATCGGTTTGCACCAAAACGACAACGACAAGCTGATTAAAACACTTTTATCACTACGGGACATCGGAAATACGGTAATAGTGGTTGAACACGACATTGATACAATGCTCGCGGCCGATCATATTCTCGATATCGGCCCCGGCGCCGGAAAACACGGAGGGGAAGTAGTCGCGTCAGGGACTCCGGAAAACATTATAAAAAATAAAAACTCAATAACGGGAAAATATCTTTCGGGAAAAGCGGAAATTCCAATTCCGAAAGAACGTAGAAAAGGGAAAAATGAAAAAATTTCAATTATTGGAGCATCCGAACACAACCTTAAAGAAATAGATGTGGATCTGCCTTTAGGAACATTTATCGGAATTACAGGAGTATCAGGATCGGGAAAATCCACACTCATTAACGATATTCTTGTAAAAGCGGTCTCTAAGGAATTATACAAGTCAAAAGCGCTTCCGGGCGCCCATAAAGAAGTAAAAGGGCTGGAATATCTGGATAAAATAATAAATATTGATCAATCTCCGATAGGGCGAACCCCAAGATCAAACTCGGCCACATATACGGGTGTGTTTACAGATATAAGGGATCTCTTTGCGCAAACACCGGAAGCAAAACTACGCGGATATAAGACAGGAAGATTTAGTTTTAATGTAAAAGGAGGCCGTTGTGAAGCTTGTACCGGCGACGGAATAAAAAAGATCGAAATGCACTTTTTGCCGGACATTTACGTGCCTTGTGAGATTTGTAAGGGTAAAAGATACAATGAAGAAGCTCTTGAAATAAGATATAGAGGGAAAAACATACATGAAGTACTGAAAATGACTGTGGAAGAAGCTTTGGAATTTTTTAAGGCGATTCCGTCTGTTAAAGCCAAACTTAAAACTTTAACTGAAGTCGGTTTGGGGTATATCCATCTCGGACAGCCGGCAACAACGCTTTCGGGAGGGGAGGCACAGCGTATTAAACTTTCTACGGAATTATCCAAACGTTCGACGGGAAAAACGCTATATGTATTGGACGAACCTACAACCGGTTTGCACTTTGATGATATCAAAAAGCTCCTGAACGTAGTGCAAAAATTGGTAGATAAA
>JAUVQE010000056.1 GCA_030598325.1 Nitrospirota bacterium
TCAGGAATGCGAATGCAACTGTTATTGCCGCTACTATTGCTACCGGTGGAAGCCAAACCTGCCAGTAGTAAGTTTTTACGAGGCTGACATAAATAACATACGCGACTCCACCACCACCACCCAGCATTGCTAACTGTTTTAGTGTTATTGGTCCGATAATTGTGTCTTCTCTTTGTACGTCCTGTGGGACTTTGTATTGCATTGTTTTATGATGTGTTTAAATCCGTTTATTATAGCAAAAAATCGGTGTTTTATCAATGATGAAATTCTGATAGAATGCGCGAGATCGTAATTTTTACTATGTCGCAGGAAAATATCCGAAATTTTTGTATTATTGCTCATATTGATCATGGAAAGTCGACTTTGGCCGATAGATTTTTGGAAATTACGGGGACGGTTGAAAAAAGGGATATGAAGCATGGGCAGATGCTGGATACAATGGATCTTGAGCAGGAAAGGGGGATTACGATCAAGCTTCAGCCGGTTAGAATGGATTTTTTGCATGAGGGGGAAAAGTATGTGCTGAATTTGATTGATACTCCCGGGCATGTGGATTTTTCGTATGAGGTTTCGAGGAGTTTAGCGGCTTGTGAAGGCGCTATTTTGGTTGTGGACGCGGCTCAGGGGATTGAGGCGCAGACTTTGGCGAATTGTTATATGGCTATGGATCATAATCTGGAGATAATTCCGGTTTTGAATAAGATTGATTTGCAGGCCGCTGATGTAGAAAAAAGGTCACAGGAGTTGGTGGACACTTTGGGGGTTAAAAGAGAGGATATTATAGCGGTATCCGCGAAAGAGGGGACGAATGTGAAGGAAGTTTTGGAGGCGGTTATTAAAAACGTTCCTGCGCCGAAAACTGCGGAGGATGGTGAACTCAAGGCTTTGATTTTTGATTCTGTGTACGATTCTTACAAGGGGGTTGTGGCTTATGTGAGGCTTTTTGGCGGTTCTGTGAAGCGTGGTGATAGTGTGTTTTTATTAAATACCAGGAAGAAAATAGAGGCTCTTGAAGTGGGTTATTTTAAGCCGGAGTATGTAAGTAGTGGTGTTTTATATTCGGGGGAGGTTGGTTATGTTGTGACGGGTCTTAAAAGTGTTCGTGAGGCTCGGGTTGGTGATACTGTATGGCAGGCGGGTGGAAGTGGTGTAAAAATGGATGAGACGGAGCCTTTAGCCGGATATAATGTGGTTTTGCCTTTTGTTTTTGCGAGTATTTTTTGTACTGAGAATGATGAATATCCTTTGTTGCGGGATGCTCTTGAAAAGTTACAGTTGAATGATAGCGCGCTCAGTTTTGAACCGGAACAGTCCGGGGCACTTGGGCATGGTTTTAGATGCGGTTTTTTGGGGTTGCTCCATATGGAAATAGTTCAGGAAAGGTTGGAACGTGAGTATAATTTGGATTTGGTTGTTACCGCTCCGTCGGTTTCATATAAGGTTAAATTGAAAGATGGTGAAGAGAAGACTATTTCAAGTCCCGCGGACTTGCCTGATATGGTTTATGTTGATTTTCTTAAAGAGCCTTGGGTGAAGATTGAAGTTCTTACTCCGAAAGATTATGTTGGCGCGATAATGACTATGTGTTCGGAGAAAAGAGGAGTTTCAAAAGATATGCAGTATCTTGATGAGAAGAGGGTCTTGATGACTTTTGAGATACCGCTTGCGTCTATTGTTGTTGATTTCTACGATAGGCTTAAGAGTGTGTCGAGCGGATATGCTTCAATGAATTATGAACATTTGGATTTTCGGGAAGGGAATTTGGTGAAATTGGATATTTTGGTTGCTGATGATAGGGTAGATGCTTTGAGTTTAATTATTCATAAGGATGAGGCTTTTTATGTGGGTCGTAATTTAACCAAAAAATTAAAGGAAATTATCCCGCGGGCAAATTTTGTGATTCCTATTCAGGCTGCTATTGGAGGGAAAATTATTGCACGCGAGACTTTATCCGCTTTCCGGAAGGACGTTACAGCCAAGCTTTATGGGGGCGATGTTACCCGTAAAAATAAGTTATTAAAAAAGCAAAAAGCGGGGAAAAAGAGGATGAAGATGGTGGGAAAGGTTCAGTTGCCTCAAGAAGCGTTTTTGGCTGTTTTGAAAAGGGATTCAAAGTAGGTTTAGGTTTGGGAAACAAAAAAAGCTTCTCGAAACGTCCTCGTCCGCCTGCGTTGGGACTGCGGATTGTTTCTGCGAGGCTTTTTTTGTTTCCCAAACCTAAAAAATTTGCTTCTCTTGAAACATTCACTATACTTAATGGAGTTTAAATTATTGTGATGAGTTTTTTGAATTGGTTTTTTGGGCTTTTCTCTTCGACTGTGAGTCCTTTTGAGAAGAAGGTTGATAAATTTTTTAAACATATTAAATCTACGGATAATCTTGCTGATGTGAAGAATGGGCTTCTTGAGCTTATGGGGGAAAATTTGATTGTGGTGAATGTTTGGCTGGAAAAGAAATTCAAAGGTTATAATTATCTTTCGAAAAGTGCTCGAAGAAAAATGTACAAGGATGAGAAGGCTATCGTTGCCAAATGGGAAGAGCATGCGAAGCAGAATTCTTTTAAAGATGAGGATGTTAAGCATGATCTTGAATCGAAGGGCCTTACTTATCCGACGGGGAATGATGAAAAAATTAGATGTTTGTACAGCATAATGCGGTTTCTTCAGCCCGGGCAGTATTATAAGTATATTAAAACCGCCAGTTTTGGGAAACTTGTGCGTGATCCGAATGAGCAGAAGCTTGAGGGGGATTGCAATCAGATTGTTACTCTTTACGCTTATCTTTATTCTACAAAATTTCCGATTGAGGATTTACGGATAAAACTTTTACCGGAACATGTGTGTTTGCATTTTCAGAATATCGATATAGAAGCGACAAACGGAACTTTTCAGAAATATGTCGACCAGAAAGATGTTTTGCCGATTACCGAGATAATTTCCACAAATCTTCTTGATCTTTTGGATTTTCGGGAAGAGGCTCAGACGATTTCGCCTCGGACGATTGTGAAAAGTGCGCAGTTGGCGTATGCGATTAGTAGTTTGAAAACTCTTGTGGCGAAGAATTTGGATATTGCTTATCACAATCTTGCTGTTGGTGCCATGAAATCCAATGATTTTGAAACGGCTATCTTTTTTCTTTCCAAAACCAATGATCGGGATGCTCTGATCCGTGCGTACAGGAATGCGACGATTTATTGTATGAAAAATAAGAATTTTTCAAAAGCGCGGTTTTATGCGGATAAATGCGGGGATTCTGATTTGGTGAAAACTGTGAAGCATAATGAAGGTGTTTATTATTTTAATAAGGGAAATGTGGATAAGGCTTTGGGTGTTTTTACGGGTTTGGGTGATGAGAAAATGAAAAAAGCGTGTTATTCAAAGCAATATAATGAGTTGGTTCGCAAAGTTTCCGTGGTGAAGACCGTGGCGGATATAAAAAGGCATAAGTCCACTTATCAAAAAATGCTTCGGCTGGCTCAGAAAATGGGCGATAGTTCATTGCAGAAAAGTGTGAAAGACACTTTGTCGCAGGTTTAGTATGCTATGGGTCCTGGCTCAGGGATTTAAAAATCTTCTCGGAACGTCCTCGTCCGCCTGCGTTGGGACTGCGGATTGTTCCTGCGAGGATTTTTAAATCCCTGAGCCATCCATAGCATCTAACCATTGTTGAAAAGGTCTTTTCCTGCTATAATATAGGGATTTTTCTGAGCTTAAATCCTTATGGAACAGCCCGTAAAACAACAAGTGAAACAACAAGCGGCCCAGCAGGCGCCCCAGCAAGTGCCGGAAAAAAAACCTTCTTTTCTGAGGAAGATTTTTTCATACCTGTTCTATACACTTTTTGTGCTTATTTTTATTTGGGTTGCCGGTCAACTTTTCTTCCAGAAAGAGATGGATTTTGCAGTGCGGTCTGTGGTGGATCTTTTTGGAGGAAATGGAGAGACGGAAAATGGTATTCAGAATTTGAGAGTTATTTATCCTGATGAGCCTGTTTCTTTGGAGCCGACATTGACAGATCCATCTACAAGGGCGCGTCTTGTAAATATTTATGAACCGTTGGTGCAGTTCGACGCTTTTTATAATATTCGTCCCGCTTTGGCTTTGTCCTGGGGGCTTATAGATGATTTTACCTGGGAATTTGAGTTGAGATCGGACGTTGTTTTTCATGATGGTACTGAGTTTGATGTGGAGGATGTGGTTGCGAGTGTTGAGCGGGCACGGTCTCATAAAACTTCAGAGTTGTTTGAAATTGCGGATGCGATTGATGAGATTGAAGTTTTGGATGATATGACTTTTAGAATAAAAACTGTTAATCCCGATCCGTTGTTGTTGCAAAAATTAGCGTTAATGATGATTGTTCCGTCGGAGAATGAAGATGGAGAAATTGAAAATCCAATCGGTACCGGTTCTTACAAGTTTCAGTCTTGGGAAGGGGGGACGATGCTGTATGAGAGATTCGATGCTTACTGGGGAAATCGTCCCAAATTTGATACGGTTGAGCTAAATACTATTGTAGATAAATCTGAAAGGGTGAACGCGTTTTTGCGTGGAGATGCTGATTTGCTTGCTTTTGTGTCTTATGATGCTGTGAGTACGGTTGAAGAAATGGGTTTTGAAATTGCCACAATTCCTACTCTTGAAGTTCAGGTTTTATTGTTTAATGTTAATTCTGATTATTTAAATACTATTCAAAGTCGGGAGGCGGTATCTTTGGCTGTTGACCAGGATGCTCTTGTAGAAAAGCTGGGTGGTTATGCGAGGGCGATCAATCAATTTGTAAGTAATGGAGTTTTTGGTTTTGATCCCAATATTTCCGATCATGAATTCGACAGGGAAAAAGCTGAGAAGCTGGCGGAGGAACTCGAGCTAACCGAAAAAACTTTACAATTTCATCTTTTAAAAGGTTTGGATGTTTTGGGGGAGCAAATTCGAGAAGATCTTAAAGAGGTGGGGATTTATGTGATTGTTTCTTATTTGGAGGTTTGGGATTTTATTGCAAGTCTTGAGGAGGGAAGTGCTGATATTTATTTTATGGGATTTAAATCCGAGCTTGGGGACGCGAGTGAATTTTTGAATTCCACTGTTTATAGCAAAGGTGAATTTAATGATTTTGATTATGAAAATCCAAATGTTGACTATTTGATAGAATTGGCAATGGTTGAATTGGATCCTGCCCGGAGGAGAGATAGTTTGCAGGAAGCAATGAGAATAGTGGTTGAGGAAGATGTTATTGGAATTCCTTTATTTGAATACGAAACGGTTTTTGCTTTTGTTGAAGGGCTTGAATTTTCACCCAGAATTGATGGTTTGATTTATTTTGATGAAATTAATTTAAATTAAATGAAATTAAATATCCGCGGAAAATTTATGTTGGCAATCTCACTACTTATGGTGGTGGTTTTTGTCGCGGCCGCGGTTTTATTTATTCAGGAAAAGAAAACGGAAATAGCTGATGATATTTATCACAACACTTTGGCTTTTGCGAAATTGACTGCGGAAACCGTTGCGGAGAATTATGA
>JAUVQE010000052.1 GCA_030598325.1 Nitrospirota bacterium
TCTACTGATGAGGCTGCAATCGACAGATTGGTTGAACTTTTGATTGAAACCGCCCGCCGCCATCATTTTACTCCGTTTTCTAAAAAATATATCAAGGGTGAGCTTGATGCTTTTAAAGATGTGGACGCGGTGAAAGTTTTTGAAGCGTATTTTGAAGGGAAAATGGTTTCGAGTGCAATTATTTTCTTTTACGGGGATACGGCTGTTTATCGGCATAGCGCTTCATCTTCCAGGCGAATCAAATGCCAGCCAACTTATCTTTTGCAGTGGAATGTAATTCGGGAGGCTAAACGCCGTGGCATTAAACATTATAATTTTTGGGGAATCGCGCCAGAGGGTGCTTCCAAAAAACATCCTTTTTATGGAATTACTGTTTTTAAGACCGGCTTTGGGGGTTACAAAAAGGATTTATTACATTGTCAGGATTTGCCGATTACCAAAAAGTATTGGTTAAATTGGTTTATCGAAACTTTGAGGAGACTTAAACGGGGGTTTTAACACCTTCACCTTGCTTTTCCGCGCCTTTTTCCCTATATTTTTTAAGCTTTAATTCAATTTTATGAGACTTTTTCGTCGGATAAAGAAAAAAATCGGTGATAATCATTTTCTCGCTCTTGATATTGGAACGGATATGGTGAAGGCTTTGGTTTGCGAAGTTGCCGGGAGCAAGGCTCATGTACTTGGTATTGGAAGGAAAAAACAGAAGCTTGGAGATATGCAGAGTGGCGTTGTTACGGACATTGCTTCTGTGATTGGGAATTGTCACAGTGCTATTAGAGAGGCTGAAAATATGGCCGGTGTTTCGACAAGGAAAATGATCCTCGGAATTTCCGGAGAACTTGTAAAAGGGGCAACAAATACAACAAGTTATGTCCGTAGAGATGCGAACAGCAAGATTGATTTGGCGGAATTGAAGAATATTGTCCATAAAATTCAATGGAAGGCGTTTGATGCTGTGAGAAGCCAACTTTCGGATGAGACCGGATATGCGGAAATTGATGTGAAGCTCGTGAACGCGGCAATTGTTGATGTGAGAATTGATGGGTACAAAGTAACCAATCCAATCGGATTTCAGGGAAAAGAGGTAACGCTTAGTATTTTTAACGCTTTCGCGCCTCTGGTTCATTATGGAGCGCTTCAGACCATCGCTTCGGAGATTGATAAGGAACTTCTTTCTATTGCGGCGGAGCCTTATGCTTTGACTCGTGTAATCGGACAGGAAGACGCTGGAAAATTCGGGGCTATTTTTATTGATGTTGGTGGAGGAACAACTGATGTCGCTATTGTTCGGGATGGGACTGTTGAAGGGACTAAAATGTTTACCTTGGGCGGTCGAATTTTTACGAAAAGACTTTCGCAGACTCTAAATATTTCTTATAAGGAAGCGGAAGAAATCAAACTCGCTTACAGCCACGACAATTTGGAAAGACAATCACACAAAATTGTTCGTGAAGCCATGAAAACCGATAGTGATGTTTGGTTAAGCGGTGTTGTTTTAACTTTGGAGGAATTTTCTCATGTTGATGTTCTTCCTTCAAAAATTCTACTTTCCGGTGCCGGAGCCCATCTTCCTGAGATCAAGGAAGCTTTGGAAAGCCGGGAATGGGTAAAATCACTTCCATTCACAAAAAAACCTCAGATTACATTTCTCAATCCCAAAATGGTCACAAGTATTGTTGATCAAACTAAATTAATAAAAGATCAGAGTGATATTGTGCCTATGGCTTTGGCCCGTCTTGCTTTGAATTTTATGACGGAGGAACAACTTTTGCCAAAGGTACTCAAAAAAGTGGTTCGTTTAATGCAAATGTAAGATGAGTAAAGAAAAAAAATCCAAAAAAACCGAAGTTATTTCCAAAAAGAAGGTTATATACGTGGAAATTGATGATGAACTTACCGATATTTATGACAAAATAAAATCTGTTCGAGCCAAGCATATATACGTTGTACTGCCGAAGCGTGCGATATTTTTCCAAAGTATCGTAAATTTGAAGATTTTAAAGCGGAAAGCGGATGACAGCGACAAAACTATTTACTTTATTACAAATGATAAAAATGGGATTCATCTTGCGAAACAGGTTGGAATAGAGGTTTACAATAAAGCGACCGGTGAAGGCACTCCCGCCCTGTTTTCGACTGATGTGGGTGATGAAAAATTGCGTATTACTCCTTTGCGGGCCACCGTGAACTCTGTGGAAGAGGAGGCCCCGACCCGATTAGCCGAGCGTAAATTATCAATAAGTGAGATTTTGAGACGGAAAAAGGGTAAAAAAACCGTTGATATTTCCGCTATCAGCAGACCTCCGAAAAAAGAGAAGAAAAAGTCAAAATTTGTGATTGTGGCACCAAACAGACATGCTCTTATCGGTCTCACGGTTCTTTCGATTTTCATTTTGCTCGTGATTGTTTATATCGCGCTTCCGGGAGTCACGATCTACCTCACACCTTCCGCGAGTGTCCTGGAAAAATCCGTAAATATAACTTTGGCTGATTTTCAGGAAAACAAGGCGGAACTTGAGACTCATCCGCCTCATATGGTCGCCAGTTATCCTGTTGATACGATTGTCACAAAATCCATCACGCATTATTCCACCGGAAAGAAATTTTCAGACAAGGGCGCGAATGCCAGCGGGAAAATAACGATTATAAATACCACCGGGAATGCCTGGCCACTGGTTGAGCAGACGCGTTTTCAGACTGGCGAAGACATTGTTTTCAGGATTATGTCGGGGGTGACCGTACCCGCGGCCACAACCGATGATTTTGGGAGGCTGGAAGTCATTGTTGTGGCGGATCCGGCTGATGCTTACGGTTCTATTGCCGGTGAAAGGGGCAATATCGACCCTTCCAGATTTTTTCTGCCCGGTCTGCGTGAAAACAGCCAATCCGAGCTCTATGCGGAAAGTTATGAGCCTATGACTGGCGGGATTACCGATTATGTGACTTATATTTCCGTGGAGGATATTGAAGCCGCCAAGTCCCGTCTTAATGATGAGCTTTTGAAGAGCGCTATTGAGGAGCTAAAAATCGCCGTTGATGAGAAGAGTACTTTGGTGGGAGGCGCTTCTATTTATACTTGGTTGGAGGGAGAAGGAGCTGTGCAGTTGGGAGATGTTGACATGGATGTTCCTGGAGATCTTGAGGAGCAGACTGTGAGCGAATTCAGTATAAGTGGCGAAGTTTATGTGAGTGGAGTTTATTATGACCATGACGCGATGATTGATATTTTGAAGAGCGAGCTTTTATTGAAAAAGAGTCCGCAAAAAGAGCTTTTGCGAATTAATGAGGATTCAACTTCTTATCGAATTTTTGAATGGGATGAATATTCCGGTAAGATCAAATTAACGGCTAATATTAAAGGTATTGAGCAATTTTCGATTGATCCTGAGAAGGAGAATGGCGAACGTTTGCTTGTAAAAATCAAGGAGCATATTGCGGGGAAGGACATTGAGGAGGCGAAACTCTATATTCAAAATCTTCCCGAGATAAATAAGGTGGAAATTGACAGTTGGCCGGTGTGGGCTCCTACGATTCCGAATATTCCTGAGAATATCGAATTTGAGATCAGGGATGCTATTACTGTGGAATAACAAGAACAATCGGAGTGGACGATAACCTTGCCTGAATTACTTTTTTGTGGTAAAGTATTATTAGTGGAATATAAATTTAAACAAAAATAAACATGAAGAATAAGAAATTGAGAAATGTTTTGATTTCAGTATGTAGCGCCGTGTTTGTCGGTGTTTTGCTTTTAGGCATAAATGCCGCCGTCGGTGACGCGCCAGGGTATGATCCTCCTGGTGGTGGAGTGAGTCCTACGTTTACGGGATTAACCGTAACCGGTGATGCACAAATTGCGGGTACAACAGTTTTGTATGGAGATCTTACAGCGATAGGAGACACAAACAGATTTGATGGAGATTTGGAGGTTGATGGAATTCTTGAAGTACTTGAACATCTTGTTGTAAGTGGCTTTTATGGAATAACAACTGGTAGTCCCACTGATCCGGATCCTGTTAAGATTGATGATGATTTAATGGTTGCTGGTGATATTGATACCATTAGTATTATTGCTACTAATGACGTTGGAGCCCTTGACGATCTTTCCAGTGGCGATGATATTTTTATTGGAGATGATATTAATTTGATGGGTTCTTCCGGAAGTGTTATTAGAAACTGGAATGGTGACACGGTAAAAATTGAAGACAATTTGTTAGTAACTGGGACTAATAGCATTGGAAGTTTTTACAGAATAACAGGGTCACAATCCCCAACAAGTTCTTATACGCTTTCATGCTATGCTTATGATTACATGGTTGGTTGTAGTGGATATGCGTCTGATGAATACAGAGGATCTTTACCTTTAAGCGAGACTTCGTGTAAATCTTATTCAGAAGTAAGTACAGGAAGAGTTTATACTCGAGTACTTTGTTTCGATCCAAATGGTTTCAGGACTGGCGATAATCCACTTTAACTAAATTTGACCAAGCAATTCTACGCTTGTTTCACAAGCTTCTTTTAGTTCTTCATCAACTACGTTTTCACAATGTTCGAGTGTAAGGTCTTTGTCTTCGATACTGTTCATATAATCTAAATCTATCTTTCTTTGATTATTCATTTCTTCTTCGGCTTTTCTCATTTCTTCTTCGGCTTTCTCTTTATCAATCAATTCTTGTACAAAGATTTTACATTGTTCTATTGTATTCGATCTTGATATCTCTTCACATAAACCAATATTTATTTCCTCCTCTGCTTGATCCAGAAGAATTTGGTCATTCACTCTGGTAATACAATCGTTTTTTTGCTCTTGGTTTTCTATTGTTTCACATAGTTCTATATTTTTTTTCTTAACAGCTTTTACTACAATTTCTGTATCTAATTGTTCCTGAGTTGTAATTGCTGTGAATTCTTCTTGAGTATCTGTCTGTGACAAACACCCTGTCGCTAGAAATGCTAACGTTAAAAGTCCTGCAATAAGAATAATTGTCTTTTTCATTTTGAGTTAGTTAGGAATAAGGGTTTGCCCGCTTAAGCGGTGTTATTAAGTTATTACAGACTCATTTTTTTTGCAAGTTAAGGTTGTTTTGTGGTTTAATCTCAGGGCTAAATTTATCATCATGAATATTGCAATCAAAACTCTTGGGTGTAAGGCAAATCGGTATGAATCGGATGTACTTTTGAAAAGGCTGAGCGGGGCTCATGAGGTTTTTGAGATGAATGAGGGCGTGAGCACTTTTCAGAGGCGGGCGCAGGCTGATTTTGATATCGCTGTTGTGAATACCTGCACTGTTACGCATGTCGCGGACCGGAAATCCAGACAGGCTATCAGGAGCTTGAAGAGCGCGAATCCTTCTTGTAAGGTGGTGGTTTTTGGATGCGGGCCGAATGTCGCGCGGGAAGATTATGAAAAAATTGTGGAGGTGGATGAAGTTTTTGGGAATGTGGATGGGGTGATTGAGTTTATTGAGAAGTTGGGCGCTCGGGATGATAATAATGGTGAGTGTGGAATTGACGGTGGGAACAATGACAGCTTGAGAACTCGTGCGGTTGTAAAAATTCAGGATGGATGTAATAACTATTGCGCTTATTGTATTATTCCGCGAGCCCGCGGGCCGGAGGTGAGTTTTGATAAGGATAAGATTTTGGAAGCGGTTCGTCGGAAAGAGGAGGCCGGATTTCGGGAAATTGTTTTGACCGGAATTATTATCAGTAATTGGGAGCGCGATGGAATGGATTTTGCTGATTTGATTGAATTTTTACTTGAGAATACTTCGTCTGTGCGATTCCGGATCAGTTCGATAGAGCCACAGAATTTTTCTGATAAATTTGTTCGCTTGTTTGGCTGGGATCGGGTTTGCCCGCATGTTCATATGTCTTTGCAGTCAGGGAGTGATTCAGTGCTTGAGCGAATGAGGAGAAAATATGACGTGGCACTTTATTTGGATGTTTGCAAACGCTTGCGTGATACAGTGTCTGATATTGGGCTGACTACTGACGTGATCGTTGGGTTTCCGGGAGAAACGAAGGAGGAATTTATGGCAACTTGTGATTTCGTTCGCGATATCGGGTTTTTAAAAATGCATGTATTCCCCTATTCTCGCAGGAAAAACACGGTCGCTTATCATATGGAAGATCAAGTTGCTGAGAATGTTAAAAAGGAGCGTGCTGAAAAGTTACGAAAAATTTCTAATAAGCTGGGTGTGGCTTTTATGCGGGGTCTTTGGGGGAATGAATATGATGTAATTGTGGAGACTTGTAGAAACGGAGTGTGCACCGGAGTTACTCCGAATTACATTCCTGTACAATTTTCTTGTTCGGATGAAGATGGAGGTGAAGGAAAAAGTGGAGATTTAGTCGGGAAAGTTTTTAAAGTTCAAATGGAAAAACTAAAAAAGGATGGGCTTGTGGAAGCCATTATTTGCTAAAAAGTGTTCCCGGGAACACTTTTACAATCCAGGATTTTATATCCCCAAATTCTTTCGAATTTCATCCGCTTTACCGGCATCCTCTTGTTTGGCCGCTGTTTGTGTTACTTCATCTTCCAATTGCATCCATTCGTTGTGGTGTTGCTGGGCCAGCTTTTCCAGTTGTGGGATGTGTTTTTTAGAAAGAGCCGCAAATTTTTGTTTTTCTTCTTCAAATATTTTTATGAGCTCATCTACTTGTGCTTGTTTCAGTTTTGGAATGGAGTCTATTATTTTCTTTTTTTCGTCTTTGGAAAGTGAAATAGAGCCCGCAAGCAATCGAATGAAATGATTTTCGTCGAAACTAAGTTCGTTTTTTGAAATTTTGACTTTTAATTCGGGTGGAAGTTTTGTTCCGAGCTGAAA
>JAUVQE010000034.1 GCA_030598325.1 Nitrospirota bacterium
AACCGTGGAAAAACTAAATTGAACAGAGATAATGTAGGCTAAAAGCCCAAAACCAACCATCTGCAATCCCACACTTTTAACCTTTTTCCAAAACAAACTCCAAATCAAAAACCCAATCGGAATCAGATACAAAATCGTCCCAAAAACACCTCTTTCTATAAAAGTTTGCAAAAATTCATTATGAATATTCCTCGGAACCGTGAAAAATTCTTCATATTCAAAAACTCCGACCGGCATTATTTCCACAAATCGACGAGTAAAAGTTTCCACACCACTTCCAAACGCAAAATTCCTCAAATTTACCAAATCGCCCACACTCCCCCACAAAAACAACCTCGAATTCACCGATCTCAAATCAAAATCCAACAATAATAATCCACCAACCACCACAGCTATTAGAACAACCGAAAACACCAATTTATAAATCCTCGCCAATTTTCCATAAAATAAAAACCACAAAAACAAAGACACCACCGCTCCCAACATTACCGCTCTACTTCCCGTCATAAAAATCGCCAACAAAATCACAGCAATAAATAAATATTTTCCCCACCCACCACGCTCAAAAAGCACCACAAACAAAGGAAAAATCAAAAACTGAGCCAAAAAATTCGGCTGACCGACAGTCCCAAAAACCCGACCAACCATCTCCGGATCCAAAAAGAAATACTGACCAATCGCATAAACCGCCACCGCCAATCCAACCCATTTAACAAACGACAAAAAATTCTCAACCATCCCCTTCTCACTAAAAATCTTCCAACAAATCAAAAAATGCAAAGCAACAAACAAATAAAACAACGCTCCCTGCAAATAAAAATATTCCCCAAACAAACTCTGCACCGGATTCAACGAAACCACAACAGACAAGAAAAAACTCAAAACCCACAAAAGCAAAAAAACCAAAACCCATTTATTCACACGAAATCCAAGCCCCTTCTTCCGCAAAATCTGCACTCCACCCCACCCCAGCGCCACACCCATAAACACCAAAAAGAAACAAACCTTAACAATTCCAAAAGTCTGAAATCCAAAAGGATTCATCACCAAAGGAATCAAAAAGATACCAAAATACTTTAAATTCCTGATTTTTTTCATCAAGGCTGAGCCAAATATTGGAAAATAGCACTCGCGACTTCATTACGAGTCAGCAAAGACGCAGGATCCAACAACTGACCTCTCTCAGGGAAAAGATTATATTGATAAGCAACGCCTGCATAAGGCTGATACCAGGCCCCCGCCTCAACATCCGTAAAATCATAACCCAAGCCTTCAGGAAGACCAAAAGTCAAAGTCAACATCTTCAAAAACTCCGCCGTATTCACAGTATTGCCAGGTGCAAAAGTCCCATTGGGATACCCACTGATAACTCCCAGATCAGCCGCGGTCACAACATATTTCACATACCATTGCCCTACCTCAACATCAGAAAACTGTCCACTATTCCCAACATCCTCAATATCAGAAAACCTCGCGGTAAGCAAAAACTTAGCAGCCTCAGCACGATTTACATCTCTACCCCCTTTAAATTCACCATCAGGATACCCGCTTATCACACCAATATTGTAAAGATAAGCCGCCGCAACTCCGGCAAGAGCATTTGCATTAGTGTCCGGAAAAGGATTCTCTGCATAGGCAATATAGACATCGCCCTCATAACCCTCAGGAATAACGTCTCCCGCAACACCACCGGTAGACCAGAAACCCAAACTTTTACAAATATCCGGAGCGTATAGTGAACCAAAATTATCGGTCCAAAGCCCCGCGTCCCACACTCTCTTTATTTCAGCACACTGCGCAGAGGTAAAATCGCCACTATCCAGATAATCAAACCAAAAATCCCCATCCTCTTCGGAAACAACAGCCGCCGCCGCACCACCGGACGCCACTTCATCAGCCGCGGTCAAACTGGCCTTTATTGATTTAAAAGGATTTAAACATTTGCCAAAAACGCCGGTAAAAACAATTACCGCCACTAAAGCCAATGCAAAAATCACAGCAAGCGCCCCCAGTACAAAAACTTTTTCATTTTCTTTATTCTTACTTGTCATAGTTTTCTTCTTCGCAACAGTCTTTTTTACAGTTTTTTTAACTTTTTTAGACATTTTTCATAGTTTATAGAGTAACTTAAATTAATCTTAACACGAGCTCACAAACATAGTCAAAAACTACACGTTTGACCCCAGCGCTGTTTTATAGTATAATACAAAGAAGTTGATTACAATTATTCTCAATATAATGCCAAACAAAACAGATAATGATTTGATTAATGAACTTCAAGATAAAATAAATAAATTATCAATTGATTTTAATCAAAAATGCGATGAAATTCAGGCTATTGCCGATAAAAAGCTTGCCAACATATCAAAAGATAATGACAACGAAAAACAATTAATACTCGAAGAACAACAAAATACTTTAGATAATACATATGCTGAATTCAGTCAAAATATGGACAAAGAAAAAAAACTCCTTTTTAAACAACTGGAAAAATTGGACAAGAAAGATGATGATGAGGCTGAATTACAACTTTTAGAAGAAGAACTGGAATCACTTCCCACATAATATTATTAATTATTTATTTAAAACAAAAACATAATGGAAAACACGCCTTATCTATCAAAAGCATTCAATAATTTGTATTTTTGTAGAGAAAAATATCTGATTTTTCAGCGGAAAACACCAAAACAGCGCACACTCCTGGATATACTTGGCACAACAAAAAATAAGCAAAAACCTAAACCATTAAGCAGTAAAGCGACAACAAAACGAGCCAAAAATAGAGCAACACTTAAACGCAACAAAGCACTTTCTGCCGCAGAAAAACTTAAAACAAAAAGACTTGATAAAAAAACATTCAGATACATTGAAAAGATGGAAAAACGTACTATACCAAAAAGAGCAGAACAAGCCATTGCGATTGTTTTTAAAAAAGAAATAGCAAGATTGTTCCCAATACATTGTCCGGTTTTAGCTATAACTTACACAGGTCCGAAAAGAGCAAAAATAATTGAAAAATTTTATAAAGCTCCGCCTTATAAAAAATTAGTAAAAAGATATATTAAAGATATGAAAGACAGTTCTGGTCCGGTAATATCCCGTTTTGTAAAACATTTAGGAGAAAAAGCAGGAGTTTCAAATTTTTCTGTTGCTGAATCTGCCGGATTTTCTGTTTCAATGGATGGGTCTGGTACTAGCAAGGCACTCGACAAATATAAAACAGTTCCTACACAACTTACAAAACAGGGGGCCTCATTATCAACTTTACGTGGAATATGCACAAGTAAAAGCCAACTAAATACAGTGACGGACACAGCTATGCAATCATGGACTAAGGAACGTATGAAGAAGAATTTGTATCTTATGGAAGACCTTATGAAAAAAGTAGATAAAAATAAAATATAAACGAATTAGATGATTTTTTCCTTTACACCAATATCCCATTTTCAGTACTATCCCTAAGCACAAACATACGAAATCATGCGCTCGTAGCTCAGGGGATAGAGCATCGGCTTGCGGAGCCGAGGGCCACAGGTTCAAATCCTGTCGGGCGCACCACGCGACATGACCCAGAAAGGGCCTTCGGGTGGAGCCGCGATGCCCTCGGGTACCGGGCGCACCAAACAATAGCGAGAAAAGCGATCCATAGCGCAGAAACGCCAATTCACCCCCAAAACTCCCTCATCTCATCGGGATGCAAATATTCCTGCAAAATATCATAATTATGCTGAAGATCTTGTTCTAATTTCACCGCCTCAATAGCGCGCCGCTCCATCAATCGATCAATCTTATCCTCAAGCCTCAAAGCCTCCTTCTCCAAATCATCAATCCTCTTGATCGCAGATTTAACCCGCACCGGCGTTACAAGCCCCGTAACACCTCCAAGATCACGCTTAAAAAGATTAAATCCATAAAGATAATCTTCTCCATCATTCGCGACCTTCTCCGCATCGACCTTTCCCGCCCGCCTAATTATCGATCTGTGAATACGAGCCATAAAATACGATTACATCAACCCCATAATACAAAATTTTTCAGAATTTTGCCAATCCAGTCTATAATAAAGCCATGTCAAAAGAATGTTGCTACACAGACAAAGAAGATCACGGTCATCAACATGATCACGATCACGACCACCACAAACCAAAAAGAAGCTACCTCTTGATAACAAGCTTATCCGTAATACTCGCAGGATATCTTCTTCATTTCCTCCTGGAATCACAAATCCAATCAGTCAAATATCTGGGAACATTCTCATCAAGCGTCTTTGAATTAATGAATCGAATGAGCTGGGGACTCGCCCTCGGAATCCTTTTTGTCGGACTTTTGAATAAAGTTCCTAGAGAAGTAATCCAAAAAATAATGGGTCGCTCCGGAACAATATCCGGAATCCTAAGAGCAACAGCCGGAGGAGTTTTACTGGACCTCTGTTCACACGGAATCTTGCTAGTCGGAATGCAACTTTACAGACGCGGACTTGGCCTCGGCCAAACAATGGCATTTCTGATCGCAAGCCCGTGGAATTCCATCTCGCTCACGCTAATCCTCTGGGCCTTGGTTGGCTTTAAATGGATGATAACCTTCCTTTTACTTTCAATGGCAATCGCCATAATTTCAGGAATAATTTTCGACCAATTGGTAAAAAGAGGAGTCCTTCCGGAAAATCCAAATAAAGTCGAGCTCCCAAAAAACTTTTCAGCAATCAAAGAATTAAAAAAAGCTATAAAAAACAGAGACAGAAAAAAATCACAAATAAAAGAAATATTAACAGGCGGAGTATCGGGTTCAAAAATGATCCTAAAATGGATATTCCTTGGCGTAATTCTGGCATCACTCATAAGAACATTCGTATCCCCCGATCAATTTGAAACCTTATTCGGACCTTCAATTCTCGGACTCGGTCTAACCCTAATAGTAGCAACAGTCCTCGAAGTCTGCTCAGAGGGCTCAACACCAATCGCCGCAGACATCCTAACCCGTGCCGGAGCACCCGGAAACGCCTTCGCATTCCTAATGACCGGAGTCTCCACCGACTATACAGAAATCCTCGCTCTCAAAGAAACAACCAAATCCTGGAAAATCACCTTCTTCCTGCCACTTATAACCCTCCCTCAAGTAATAATTCTGGCAATTCTGCTGAATTAGAACGCCACCACACCATATTGTTGACTTTTTGCATAGATAAAGGTAGAATCGACTACTGCTATTTACATATAAAATGAGCACAGAAGAAATACAACCGGATCCGCAAAGAGACGAAGAAAGCCGAAGGGTAAAAGTCGGATATTTTGAAATATTCGAAAAAAGGTTTCCAAACAACACGGATCCCGCAAATTGCGCGAGCCCGGAAGACGCATACATGCTACATCTGGAAAAAAAATATCTTTGTATTCCCGAATACCTGAAGCTGGACAATATCATTGACGACATTCCTGTTGAACACCATGAAAGAATGGTAAAAATATGGCTGAAATTATTAACTCACCAAGGAGATCTGGAACAATATCCAGCATTACTAAAAGAAAAATGGGAAAATCCACCTCCACACACACCGGACGAAACAGCAATAAAAATTACAAGAGAAGCCATAACTAAAATTCGCCGAAAGTTCAGAAAAGGAGCAACAGCCCTAATCAGCAAATCAGAAGAACCAGAACTAAAAAAATGGCAAGCAAGCGAAAAAGGATCAAGAAGAGACGTATATCTGGCATTTAAAAACTTCGTCACAGCTCTAAGAGCATATTACGAAATGCTTTTGGAAACAGGAGAAAATGAAGGCGAATATATTCTCCCGGCTACAGAAACTCACACCCATATTTATAGAGATGAAATAGCAGAAAGAAATAGAAATTTAAGAATAATCGACACCTTTCACCAATCATCAGTAGGAACGAAAGCCGCACACCACGAACAAAGGAAAAAAAGAGTAAGAAAAGCGGAAAACAAACCTTATATTGCACATGAAATACGCGCAGCTCTGGCAGCAATACTTGACGTACTACCACACGTTCCAGAAAAAAAAGGACTACTAATAACCCTGACAACACTTTGCGCAATACACGACACCGTAGAAGACGCAAACGTAACAATAGACCAAGTCATAGGAAAATACGCAAAGGAACCTTTAAATTTCATCGATAGCAGTCTAACTCCACACATAAGACCGGGATTTAAAGAAGAACATCTAAAAAAAGCCCGAAAAATCAGAAGAAAAGAAGGATTATCGAATGACGTTGACGAAGAAGAAAGCATGGCTCCCCGACTATTCCAAAAAAAAGTAATTCACCTGATAGGCGATCACAGAAGAGCAACAGTTAAACAAATACTAAGGGTATTGTCGCACAACAAACCTTTGCAAGACAAAGAAAAAAGAGCGATATATCAAAAAAACATCGCGGGAAAAAGAAAAATCCGGGAATTACTCGATATAGAAGACTCAGATTTGAAAAGATGGAGATTAAAAGACAGAAATGAAGAACCAACCACAAAAACATTCAGAGCATGGCAAAAAGAATATGATAACGGCAAAATAGCCCGCTTTCTACTGCGACTAAACACAATCGTCGAATCAAAGCCAAAAAAACAATTAGCCCTCCTGGTAAAAATAGAAGACAGGTCAGACAATATCGCGTCAGGACAAAAAATGACTTTGGATTACCAATTTAGAACACTCCGCGCAACAACAACCAGACTCATTGCATGGTGCATGCTTGATTACAAAGAACACAAAAGATTCCCTCTCTACAACGCGCTTCCACGATTGATAGACACAACACTACAGGAATACAAAAGAGTTCAAATTGAACACCCTGACTTAATGCAGGAAATCGATACAGATTTCATAGAACAACTCACCGACTGGAAACGCGAAGTAATCCGATTTGAAGTTCCGGCAAAGGTCCAGAAAGTTTTAGAAGAATATGAAGACTCAAAAGACAAACTACGAAAACCTACCCCCTCAGACTCTCAATTGCCTCTACCTTATCCTGAGACTTAAAAATATAACTTCCGGCACACATCATATTCGCTCCGGCAGAAATACAAACCTTGCAGGTCTCCCCGTTTATTCCCCCATCCACAGCAATATCACCGGCAAATCCGAGCTCGCGCAGTTCACGAATCTTCGGGACCATATTTTCCATAAAATCCTGCCCTCCAAACCCGGGCTCAACAGTCATTACCAAAACTTCGTCCAATTCATTGAGAACATCGTGAATCTCAGCAACCGCTGTCCCCGGTTTAATAGCAACACCCACTTCAACACCTAAATCTTTCACCTGACGCACCACTCCCGCCAGATCCGAACACGCCTCAGCGTGCACAACAATCCGGCTCGCCCCAGCATCAACAAAATCCTTCACAAAATCACCCGGATTCTCAATCATCAAATGCACATCCAACGGCAATTTCGATTTTATACACTTCACAACAGGCGCACCAATCGTAATATTCGGCACAAAATGCCCATCCATCACATCCACATGAATCATATCCGCGTATTCATCCACCGTGGCGATATCTTCATTCAGCCTCCCAAAATCCGCTGACAATATTGATGGCGCAACTTTTATCTTCATAGTAAATTAATTATTGGCACCCGCGTCGGTTTCGCCTGCGTCGGTCTCGCTGGAAACCTCTCCACCTCCCCCACCATTCTTTTCAATCTTCGAAACCCGTCGAACATGCCTCTCCTCCCCTTTTTCAAAATCCGTATTCAAAAATTTTAACGCAATCTTTTTCATATCCTCAACACCAATAATCCGCGACCCCATCGCCAAAACATTCGCGTCATTATGCCGACGCGTCATTTCCGCTACTTTCTCGCTCTCCACAACAGCGGCCCTGATTCCTTTCAATTTATTCGCCGCCATCGACATTCCAATCCCTGTTCCACAAATCAAAATCCCAAAAGAACCGTCGATTTCCAACACCTTTTCCGAAACCTCACGAGCGATATCCGGATAATCAACGGAATCCGACGAAAAACACCCCAGATCCGTAACATCAAATTTATTTTCATCCAAAAAAGACTTCAGCTCATTTTTAAAGTCAAACCCCGCATGATCACTACCGATATAAACCGGCACAAGTTTTTCCTTATCAAACATAATATTTTTAAGTTAAAGCACTCGTAACAGATTTGTCCTCGTGCACATTTTTAATAACCCTGGCCAAAAGAGGAGCCACAGACAAAATCGTAAGCCCCTTGAACCGCTTGGCCGAAGAAATAGGAATTGTATTACTCACAACCACCTCTTTAAATCCAGCCTTAGCCAAACGCGCGGCAGCAGGACCGGAAAAAACAGCATGAGTAGCCGCCAGATAAACATCCTTTGAAGCCCCCATTTTACGCAGAGCCTTCACCGCATTCGTCACACTTCCCGCGGTATCGATCATGTCATCATAAAGAACACACGTTTTACCTTTCACATCACCCACAACATGCATAACTTCGGATTTATTATGGGAAGGCCTAGCCTTATGAATAATCGCCAGCTCCGCCCCAAGAAGATCCGCGAATTTCTTCGCATCCTTTGCTCCCCCCGCGTCGGGAGAAACAACAACCAGATTCTTGATCTTCTTTTTCTTAAAATAATCCGCAAAAAGATTTTCCGTATTTATATTATCCACCGAAAAGTTGAAAAATCCTTGTTCCTGATCACTATGCAATTTCATTGCGATCAAATGATCGGCTCCCGCAGTGGAAATCAAATCGGCCACAAGCTTCGCGGAAATAGGTTCACGTGGCGTCGCGACACGATCCTGACGCGAATAAGCGTAATGAGGCATTACCACATGTATCCGCCCCGCAAAAGACCTTTTCAGTGAATCCAAAATAATAAAAAGCTCCATCAAATCCTCATTCACATTCTCGCTCGCAGTCTGAATAACAAAAACATTCGTTCCCCTCACGGTATTCTTCGGCTTCGCATAAATCTCCCCGCACGCAAACCGCGAAATCTCCATTTCGGAAACAGAAGTCTTAAGATATTTGGCGATTTCTTTCGCAAGTTCCGGATGGGAAGTCCCGGAGAAGAGTTTTATAGGATTTTTAGCCATAGTTGTAGATTAATTCTAGGCTACAGATTAACACGCAACCCTTCCCACAATCAAACGGATTTCAAAAATTTTGGCCCATATTCTCGAATAGCCTCCCCAAAATCATTAACCTCCTCCAAATTTGGCAATAATTCCACTATTTTTCCCGGATTCTCATCTTCTTTTCCCCGCACCAAAAACTTCACATTTAAATTCGGAATACAAACATCATCCCGAATCTGCTCAAAAGCTGCGACAAAAACCCTATCGCCCACAACCAAAGGCAGTTTTCCGGTCAACACAAATCCAACCGCCGCAGAAACCATATTTTTCGCCCCCGAACCAAAACTAAAATACCTGTCGGGAAAATATCTCACAAATTCCTCACAAACACCATGCACATCAGTACCGGCGCTCAAAACCACAAGATTCTTATACTTTTTACCCAATTTTAATAATTCATTACTCATAAAAGCGCTTTTAATTTAGGTTCCACTTCCTTAATTTCCCCCAAACTCAACGGAACATTCAGATAGCCGGGCTTTCTTTCCGCAAAATCAATCCCCTTTCCTGCAACCGTGTGACACCAGATGCAAACAGGTTTTCTATTCGCGGTAAAAGCCTTCACCAAAGCATCCAGCAAGCTATCAAAATCGTGCCCATCCATCACCTGCAAAACTCTCCATCCAAAAGCCTCAAACTTATCCTGAATATGACCAACATCCATAATCCCATTCAACATACCACCAGCCTGCATTTTATTATTATCAACAAAAGCCACCAGATTGTTCAATTTATAATGGGCCGCCGCAGTCAAAGCCTCCCAAACCTGCCCTTCCTGCAATTCCCCATCACCCATCACCACAAAAACTCTATTAGACTTCCGATCCATCTTAAGACTCAGCGCCATTCCCAATCCAACAGAAAGTCCATGACCGTGACCTCTCATGCTCGCAGAAACTCCGGGAATTTTCGCATCAGGCCGAAATCCAAGCATCGCACCCTCTTTCCCCAGATAATCAAGCTCCTCGGAATCAAAAAATCCCAAATCAGCCAAAATCGAATACAACACAGGCACAGCCTGCCCTTTCGACAAAACCAGATGATCACGATCCGGATCCCCAGGCTTTGCAGGATCACAATTAAAAACTCGATTACCACTAATGTCCCCATAATAAAGCGCCGTCAAAATTTCAACAACAGACATGCAACTTCCACTGCACCCTTCACCCGCTTTACAAATCG
>JAUVQE010000045.1 GCA_030598325.1 Nitrospirota bacterium
AATTAAAACCAAACAAAAAAGAGAAGATCTCGAAATTTTTATCACCCAGGATTCGGAAAAAGAAAAAGATTCCATAAAAAACTTCCTAAAAACTTACCTCGCACAAAAAAAAGGAAACACAGCCATGATCTTCAATTCCAAACAACAATTGAAATTCTTCACACTGGCATTAAGTAAACACCTGTCCGATCTCAACATAAAAACAGTCTCGCAAATGACCGGTTCACTCGGAAAACTCAGCGAACAATTCAAACAAGACCCAAAAAACTCAATTCTCTTCATAACCCCCAATTTCTGGGAAAATTTCAAAGACCGGGACCTCATAGACACACTGATTGTCCACAAAATCCCCTTCGATCCCCCTTCAATCCCATACATAATCGCCGCAAGCAAAGCCTACAACAATCCATTCATAGAATTCCAAATCCCAAGAGCCTCATTTACGCTCAAAAAAATTATAAATTCCCTTCCCCAAACCTCCAACCCCCCCAAACAAAAAGAAGTCGTAATCCTAGACCCCCGACTAGTCGAAAAAGATTATGGAAACACAATCACAGAAAACCTCCGTGACCTAGCTATACCAAAAATCGTCAATCTTTCAACCTTAACGCCAATTGTCAAGTAAAACAGACAAAAACAACGTTTTTGACCATTGACTTTTTTCATTTTCGTACTTAAAATCTTTCGCGTCAAAATACAAATCCTTCAACTGTTAACTAAAGGATTTTTTTCATACCGTGGCAGCGAAGCGAACGCGTATATGAGCGCAAAGCTGAGCGAAGCGAAAACATTAACTACTCCATAATATGACTACTCCAGCAGATCCAATATCTCAGATAAAAAAAGCCGAGGAAGAACTCAAAAACAAGATAGAACAAGCAAAAACCGACTTTGACGAAAAAGCAAAAAAACACGCGGAAGACCTAGAAAAAAAGGCTTTGAATTTCAAAAACGAACTAAGAGAAAAAGGAATGGAAAAACTCCAAACTACAAAACAAGAAGCCGGAGAACTTTTTAAATCTAAGATGGCTACAGTAGAAAGCGAAAAAAACAAAATCACAGCTGACGCAAAAGGAAAACTTTCAGAAAGTACAAAAGAAATAATCTCAATTTTTCTCAATCACATAAAATAATAAGAATGGCACTAGCCAAAATTAAAAAAATACAGTTAATGGCTGTAAGCCAATACAAAGAAAAAATTCTGGAAATACTCCAAAATACCGGCGCGTTGGACATTACCGAAATAAGTGAGGAATCAGATCTAAAACCGGAAACATACAAAAACCTGAACAAACTACAAAAAACCGAACTTAACTACGCAAACCTCCAATTCGCAATCAATTTGCTTTCCAAATACGAAAAGAAAAAGGGACTATTTGCCCCTCCGCTCGAAATTACAATTAAAGAAGCAACAGAAAAAGAAAAAGAATTTGATTACCAGTCAATAATCGAGAAATGCACCGAGATCGAAGAAAATCTCACCAAAGCAAAAAACAACATCACAACACTCAAAAACGACCTGCAAATCTACACTCCCTGGAAAAAACTCGAAATTGAAATCCAAAACATAGCAGACACAGACCAAACAAAAGTCCTTGCCGGAAACATAAAATCAATATTTTTCAATCCCCTGATCGAAAAAATCCACAAATTAAGCAACCTGATCAGCAGTGACCGCATCCACGAAGACGATAAAAACACTTACTTCATATTAATTTTCAGCAAAGAATTGGAATCCGAAATAGCTCAAATCCTGTCGGAATATAAATTCACCGAAGCAGAATTTCCCCAATATACGGGAATAATGACAGATTATTTGGACAACATAAAAGAACAGACAAAAGAAAATGAGCAACACGTCGAAAACGCGGAAAAAGAACTCTCAACCCTCTCAAAAAACCTCGACGACCTAAAAATCGTCCACGACTACTTCGGATGGCAGAAAGAAAAATTGGAAACCGGCAAAAACTTTGGCGAAACCAACTACACATTCATGCTTCAGGGATGGATCTCGGAGTCACACATCCCGGAATTGGAAAAACAACTCGAAAAAGAAACAAAAGAATTCGAGCTCGAACAAATCAAACCCGAAAAAGACGAAAAACCACCTGTCGTCCTCAAAACCAACAATTTCATGCAACCATTTCAGGCCGTCACGACCATTTACGGACTGCCTAGACATAATGAGCTGGACCCGACTCCTTTTCTGGCGGCATTTTTCATCCTTTTCTTCGCGCTTTGCCTGACAGACGCGGGATATGGGATTATTATGTTCGTTGTAATGGCTCTGATTCTAAAGAAATTCAAACTTCCAGATGGAATAAAAAAGCTGGTCCGTTTGCTTATGTATGGGGGAATCGCCACCTTTTTTGTAGGAGCGTTTTTTGGAGGATGGTTCGGACTCACGCCGGATCAGGTCCCGTCCGCGATTACATATACAGCTGAAAACGGAGAACAATTGTTTATTTTCCAAAAAATCAACGCAATCACCAACCCAATTTTGGTGCTGATTCTGGCACTCATACTCGGCTACATACAGATACTTTTGGGGGTAACGATAAAGCTCGTCCACAACTTCAGACATAACAATAAAAAAGACGCAATTTTAGATACGGGAACATGGATATTTATGTTGAGCGGAATTGGATTTTTCATCCTTGCATCAGCAATACCGGCACTCAATTCACTCACAGTAATCGGAAAATGGTGGGTTATAGCCGCGACAGTAGGACTCATTCTGACTCAGGGAAGAGACAAGAAAACCATCATCGGAAAAGCGGTTTCAGGAATCTTAAGTCTGTACGGACTCATCGGATACATGGGAGACATTCTCTCCTACTCCCGTCTTTTGGCTTTAGGCCTCGCAACAGCAATCATCGGTCTGGCCGTAAATACAGTCGCGGAACTGGTCGGAGGAATCCCATATCTGGGATGGCTACTTATGGCAATAGTATTTGTTGGAGGACACATTTTCAATCTGCTTATCAACGCACTCGGTTCATTCATACATTCAGGCCGTCTACAATTCGTGGAGTTCTTCACCAAATTTATGGAGGGCGGAGGCCAAAACTTCAAACCATTTAGCAAAAAAAACAAATACATTTATATAAAAAAATAATTTTTAACCAAAACTTATCATGGAAGAAATGTTATCAACAGGATGGGGCCTTGCCCTAGCACTAGCGGGAGCCGGAATAGCTGTAGGATTCGGAGGTATCGGTTCTTCAGTAGGTGTGGGTCTGGCCGGTCAAGCCGGTGCAGGCGTAACCACTGAACAACCGGAAAAATTCGGTAAAGTCCTTATTTTAGAGGCTCTACCGGGTACACAGGGTATCTACGGATTTCTGATCGGATTCCTGATTCTCCTATTTACAGGAGTTTTGACAGGAGAACCAAAAGACATCTCAACAGCACAAGGCCTGCAATTATTCTTTGCTTGTATTCCTTGTGGACTTGCATGTCTTTTCTCAGGTATTCACCAGGGAAAAGTATCAGCCGCAGGCATGGGAATGATCGCAAAAGACGAATCTCAAATGGGTAAAGCTATGGTCCTATCAGCGATGGTGGAAACATATGCGGTACTGGGATTCCTGATCAGCGCACTACTCGTATTCTTTATAAAACTTTAAACATGGCTTTATCAGACATTTTAGAAAAAATCGGCAAAGAAACTCGTGAGAGAATTGACCAGCTGGAAAAAGAGCATAAAGAAAAAATTGACCAACTGGAAAAAGAATACAAAGAAAAGCAAAAGGAAATTGATGAACAAATACACAAAAAAGTGGAAGAAAACACCAAAAAAATAATTGCAAAAGCTGAAAATCTGGCTGAAATAGAGCGGAAAAACCAACTTTTAAAAGCAAAAAGAGGAATTCTGGAAGAAGCTCTGGAACAAGCAGTTCAAGAACTTTCAAAACTGGAAAATTACGAAGAAGTAATCACAAACATGCTCAAAAAAACCGAACTTAAAAGTGAAAACACAGTAGTAGTCCCGGCAAGAGGAAAAGAAGAAGAGACAAAATCCGCTATCAAAAATTCCGGTCAGAATTATTTTCTCTCAGAAAAAAGCGCGAATATAAAAGGAGGATTCATTCTCAAAACCGATAAAATAGAAATCGACAATTCATTCGAAACAATTATAAAAGAACAATTGCGTGAAGATTTGGAAATAAAACTACATAAACTCTTATTTTAATGGTAAATAAGCACGACTTTGCCTACAGCGTAGCATTAATCCGAACACTGGAAACTCTACTTCTAAACGATAATGAAGTAGAGAGAATGACGCTGTGCAAAAACGCGAAAGAAGCATTCAAAGTCCTAAACGAATTCGACTATTCAGACAACAAAGCGGGAATTGAAGATCCAAGCGATTTCCAAAAAGTAATCACAGAAGGACTTATGGACATCAAAGAAACTCTCACAGCATCAACGCCAAGCAAAAAAATTCTGAACATCCTTCTGTTTCAATATGACTTCCACAACATCAAAACACTAATCAAAGCAAAGTTAAGCGGAAAGACCTACGAAGACGTCGAGGAATTATTAAACAAAATGGGCGCAATTCCACTGGAAGCACTTAAAAATTATATTTTTGAAGGGATCTTGAATCCTTGGGGAATTTCAGAACACACAGAACTCTACATCAAGAAAAAAATCTTGAAAGTTCAGGAATTATTCGAAAAAGAAGACAAAAATCCACAGGTAATCGATCTTTATCTCGATCAGAAATTAATGAAAATCATTTACGGCATCGCAAAAGACAGTGGAAGCGAATTCCTCATCAATTATGTCAAAAAACTGATCGACTTAAGCAACATTCGCTTATTTTTCCGCATGAAATCACAGGAAAAAGAGATCAACCTATACGAAATCGCGTTTATCCGGAACGGAAAAATTCCATACGCAAAATTTCAGGAAGCCTACAAACACGCCCTCGCGGATTTCCCGGAAACAATGAAACCAACCGACTATTCAAGCATCGTGGAAACCGGCTACAAACATTTCCAGGACGAAAAAACATTCATTTACCTTGAAAGAGAAATCGAAAACCACCTTACGAACTACATTCAATACGCAAAACTTAATCCATTTGGACCGGAACCTCTAATCGCCTATTTTTTGGCAAAAAAGAACAACGCCCTAATCATCAGAATGATTATGGTAAACAAATTAAACAATATCGAACCTGTAGAAATACAAAAAAGATTACGTAAATTATATTAATGACACATCAAATCGCAATCGTAGGACCAAAAGACACAATCCTGGGCTTCAAAGCTCTGGGGCTTAAAACTTTCAACGCTTTAGCCACAGAAGAAGCAGTAAAAGTCCTATACGAACTAAAAAAAGAACAGATCGTAGACGAAAAAACCGGCGAATCAAAACCGCTTTACGCGATCATATTCGTTATTGAAGATCTAATGACCGAAATGGAAGATTCAGATTACAAAAAACTAAGCCAGGATACACTCCCTGCGATCGTTCCCATTCCCGGAACTAAAGGTGCTACAGGTTACAGCCTCAAAAGAATCGGGAAAATGGTCGAACAAGCGGTAGGAAGCGACATCTTTGGCGATAAATAATATATTTTAAACAACTAACTAATAAATATCATGGAAAAAGGAATCATAACCAAAGTCTCAGGCCCCCTAGTCGTAGCAAGCGGAATGAGAGACGCAAAAATGTACGAGGTGGTACGGGTATCTGATGAAAAACTAATGGGAGAGATCATCGAGCTAAATGAAGATGAAGCCTCTATACAGGTTTACGAAGAAACTGTTGGAATAGGGCCGGGAGATCCCGTATACCGTACAGGAGAAACCATGACCGTTGAACTCGGTCCGGGACTTCTGACATCAATTTACGACGGAATTCAAAGGCCTCTGAAACTAATCGAAGAAGCGGTAGGCTCTTACATTACAAGAGGAATTGACGTTCCCGGTTTAGATTATGAAAAAAGTTGGGAATTCAAACCAACCACCTCAAAAGGAGACAAAGTAGTATCCGGTGACATACTCGGTGAAGTCGACGAAACCACTCTTATTATCCACAAGATCATGGTTCCTCCACACGTAAAAAGTGGCGAAGTAGAAGAAATTAAAAGCGGTTCATTCAAACTCAAAGACGTTGTAGCGGTGATAAAAGACGACGATGGAAAAACACACAATATTACGCTGGTTCAAAGATGGTCAATCCGTGAACCAAGATTTGTAGCCAAAAAAAACATCCCAAACACTCCACTGGTTACAGGAACCCGAATCCTGGACACCCTCTTCCCTATCGCAAAAGGTGGTGCGGGGTGTATTCCGGGACCATTTGGAGCGGGAAAAACAGTTACACAGCAAGCATTAGCAAAATTCTGTGATGCTCAAGTAATAGTTTATATCGGTTGTGGAGAACGTGGTAACGAGATGACAGAGGTATTGCAGGAATTCCCGGAACTGAAAGATCCAAATACCGGAGAACCACTCATGAAACGTACAATTTTGATTGCAAATACTTCAAACATGCCGGTAGCGGCTCGTGAAGCGTCAGTTTATACAGGAATTACAATCGCGGAATACTACAGAGATATGGGTTACAACGTAGCGCTTATGGCGGATTCCACTTCTCGTTGGGCAGAAGCTTTACGTGAAATGTCAGGACGTCTTGAAGAAATGCCAGGTGAAGAAGGTTATCCAGCTTATCTTGGTTCAAAAACAGCAGAATTCTACGAAAGAGCAGGTTATGTAACTTGTCTCGGTTCAGATAAAAGAAACGGTTCAGTTACGGTAATCGGAGCGGTATCCCCTCCAGGTGGAGATTTGTCCGAACCAGTTACGCAAAACACACTTCGTGTTACAAAAGTATTCTGGGGACTGGACTCAAAATTAGCTTACAAAAGACATTTTCCGGCTATAAATTGGCTTTCAAGTTATTCTCTATACCTGGACAACGTCAGTGATTTCTGGAAAAAAGAAGTCGCGGAAGACTACGCGGAAATCAGAGGTGAAGCAATGGGGCTACTCCAACAGGAAGCTTCTTTGGAAGAAATCGTACGACTTGTTGGAATGGACGCTCTTTCTCCAAAAGAAAGGCTCATTTTGGAAACCGCAAAATCCCTGCGTGAAGACTTCTTATTCCAAAACGCTTTCGACTACGAAGACGCATTTACCCCATTAAAAAAACAATACTGGATCCTCCGAGTAATCATGACAGTCTACAAAGAAGCACTGAAATTAATCGATAAAGAAGATTTTTCATTCGACGACTTTGCGTCTCTCCCAATTATGGAAAAAGTCGTTAGAGCAAAAGAAATTCCAAAAGATCGATTAGAAAAATATGAAGATCTTGAAAAAGAAATAATTTCCGCAATTCACGAATTCGGCACCACCCTGTCCGAAAAACAGAAAACCAACAACTAATCGCCCGAAACAACCTTATCCCTAAATAATTCAATAAATAACACTTATACATCATGCAAAAAGAATATAAAACTTTAAAATCAATCGCCGGCCCACTGATTCTGGTCGAAGGAGTAGAAGGCAT
>JAUVQE010000041.1 GCA_030598325.1 Nitrospirota bacterium
CATGCAGAAGCGTAGCCCATTTTAGCGCTAACGTAGGTGGTTTTTCTGTGAGTGGGTTTGGATCGATTTCTTCCTGGGTAATGGAATTTACTGACATGAGTGTGTGATCCCAAACATCTCCTTCATTGTGATATTTTTTTGGCTGAGCGAGGCCTTTCAATTTGCATAACTCCGGAATGATTAATTCCAGAGCTCCGATTTCAAACAATTCCTCAAATGCCTGCCCCGGTTCTTTTGTCATTATCATCTTACTCAATTCGTCACTGACTCTTTCTTTTGAGATTTTGGTAATGAGTTTTACGTGTTTTTTAATAGCCTGGTATGTATCGGGGTGATATTGCATGTTGTAGGCGTTTTTGAATCTGATTGCTCGCAGAATTCTTAAATGATCTTCTAAAATTCTTTCTTCCGGATCTCCGATGAATCTGACCAATTTTTCTTCTATATCTTTTTGGCCTCCCACATAATCTAAGACTTTGTCTTCCTGCGGGTCATAAAAAAGTCCGTTAATGGTAAAGTCGCGCCGTTCCGCGTCCTGTTCCGCATTCGTAAATTCGACCGCATCAGGTCTGCGACCGTCTGAATACCCCGCATCCGATCTGAAAGTCGCGATCTCAAAATGGTGCCCGTTTTGGATCGCAAGAATTACTCCAAATTTCTTACCGATCGGAATTGTGTGCTCGAGCAGATCTTCTATCTCTTCCGGTTTTGCGGAACTAACAATATCAAAATCTTTTGGCTCAATTCCAAGTAGCATATCGCGAACACAACCGCCCGCCCAGTACGCCTCGTGGCCAGCACTTTTTAGGATTTCTATGATTTGGATCGAGGTTACTTTCATGTTTTTGTTTTTTTAATTATACTGGAAAAATGGCTTTTTTACCAGTAGTATGGGCTGGATGAAGATTCTGGGAATTGAAACATCTTGTGATGAAACCGCTTGTGCCGTTGTCCGCGATGGGCGCGAAGTTTTGGCGAATGTGATTGCTTCGCAGGTAGATATTCATGCAAAGACCGGTGGGGTGGTGCCGGAGGTGGCGGCGCGTGAACATGTAGTTCATATGATTCCGGTTTTGGATGAATGTTTGTCTGCTTCAGGATGTAGTTGGGATGACATTGATGCTTTGGCTATCACCCAAGGGCCCGGTCTTGTGAGTTCGCTTATTATCGGGACGGAGACCGCTAATGTGATTTCGTATGTGAAGCAAAAACCTCTGATTCCCGTCCAGCATATAGTCGGACATATTTATTCGAATTGGCTGGAGGTTTCGGAGCAAATCGAGTTTCCGGTTTTGATTTTAACTGTTTCGGGCGGGCATAATGAGCTGGTTTTGATGCGTGGGCATGGGCAGTTTGAAGTTTTGGGTGAAACTCGTGATGATGCCGCAGGTGAGGCTTTTGATAAGGTGGCAAGGATGCTTGGATTAGGTTATCCGGGTGGACCGGTGATTAGTCGAGTTGCCGAGGATGGATCTGTTTCGGCTTATAACCTGCCGAGGGCATGGCTTGAGAAAGGAAGCCTGGATTTTAGTTTTTCGGGTTTAAAGACTTCTGTTTTGGATTTGCTGAAGAAAGAAGGTCGAAGCGATGATCAATTTAAGGCTGATGTTTCTGCTAGTTTTCAGGAGGCTGTTGTTGAAGTTTTGGCTGAAAAGTTGAAAACGGCGCTGGACATGAATCCGGAGGTAAAAGAAGTTCATCTTGCGGGTGGAGTTTCCGCGAATCTTCGTTTACGTGAAGTTTGTGGAGAAAAATTTGGAGATATAAAATTCAGATTTCCCGCAAAAATCCCATATTGTACCGATAACGCGGCAATGATCGCTTGTGCAGGATATTATTTGTACGAAAAAAATAAGCATGGAGTGGTGAATATTGTGCCGACTACTTCGTTCTCTTTTTCAGGTTGAACTATTCAAAAAACATGGTAAGATTACAGGCAAGTGTCTTACCTTTAAAACATGCCGAAAGAAGAAGAAAAACAAGAAAAATATGAGGCGTTTCGCACTCCAAAAGGCGTGCACGATATTCTTCCCGAAGACCATGAATTCCATACTTATATCAAAAAAGTTCTTCGCCACAGGGTAAGACAGGCCGGTTTTCGCCGTATCTCTACGCCTATTTTCGAATATACCGAGCTTTTCAAAAGAAGTATCGGAGACAGTTCAGATATTGTTTCCAAAGAGATGTACACATTTGAGGATAAAAAAGGGCGCAGTCTTACTTTGAAACCGGAAGGCACCGCCGGGGTGGCGCGAGCTTATATTCAACATGGCATGAATCAATGGCCACAACCTGTTCTTCTCTATTATTTCGAGCCACATTTTAGATATGATAAACCTCAGAAAGGTCGGTACAGACAGTTTTGGCAGTTTGGTTTTGAGATTATGGGAGAAAGTGATCCCGCGCTTGACGCTCAAGTAATCCAATTAGCAAATAAAATTCATGAAGACCTTGGAATTGACGGTCTTTTCAGTCTTCAGCTAAATACGATCGGAACTCCTGAGGCCAGGACAAAATATATGCAGGTTCTTGAGGATTATTATGTGGGTAAGGAAAGGTCGCTTTGTGAGAACTGTAAACATCGGTTGACCACGAATCCTCTTCGGCTTTTTGATTGTAAGGAAGAAGATTGTACGATTTTGGCTCAGCTTGCGCCTGTGATGAAGGATTATTTGGATAAAGAATCGCTCGAGTATCATGAGGAACTTTTGGAATATCTTGATGAGATAGAGGTTAAATATGAAGATAATCAGAAATTGGTCAGGGGGCTGGATTATTACACCAAGACTGTTTTTGAATTTTGGGATAAGGAGGATGGGGCTCAGAACGCGATTGGGGGAGGAGGTCGTTATGATGGGCTTGTTGAACTTTTGGGAGGGCAGAATACTCCGGCTGTTGGTTATTCCGCGGGAGTTGAGAGAATTATTGCGAATATGAAAAAGGAGAAAATTCGTGTTCCTTCAAAGGATGAGTTGCATGTTTTTGTCGCGCAATTGGGTAAGGAGGCGAAGAAACTGTGCTTGAGATTGATTGAGGATCTCCGGGAGGGTGGAATTAAAACGATGGGTGCGCTTGGAAAAGGCTCTATTAATGTTCAATTGCGTTTGGCGGATAAATTTAAGGTTCCTTATACTGTTTTGGTTGGAATCACGGAAGTCAGAGAAGGAACCGCTATTATACGTGATATGAAGAAAGGTGTTCAGGAAACCGTGCCCGTGGAAAAAGTTGTTGATAGATTGGTGAAATTGATCGGGGAAAAATCGTTGGACAGGTATTCTCCGGGGGAATTGTTGTATTCTTAAGGGAATGGTTTGTAGGACAAAGAAAGCTTCTCGTAACGTCCTCGGTATTTTTGCTATGCAAAAAACCTGCGGATTGTTTTGAGAAGCTTTTTAAATCTTTTGAACTATCCTTACGAATAAGTTATATTATCCGTATGAAACGTGCACTTATTCTTTCCGGTCTCTTTATTTTGATGTCTCTGCCTGCCGTGGCAGGATCGTTTCCCGATGTTCCCGAGGATCACGAGAATTATGACGCGATTGAATATCTGGATTCGAATGGAGTTATTGATGGATATCAGGACGGGACTTTTGGGCCGGAGGATTTAGTGACCCGGGCTCAGGCTATGAAAATAGTTGTGGGTGCGCTTGGAATTGATTTTGGAGGAGATTATGACGCTGTTTTTCCGGATGTCTTTGATACTGAGTGGTATTTTCCTTATGTGATGGCCGGTGCGGAAGCTGAAATTGTTAACGGATATGATGACGGCACTTTTAAACCGGGAGATGATGTGAATCTGGCTGAACTTTTGAAAATAATTGTTTTGGCTTCGGAGGTGGCGCTTCCCGAGGTCGAAGATGATATATATGTAGATGTACCCGCTGATAGCTGGTTTGCCCCACACACTCTTTACGCGAGAAATCATAATATTGTTTTTCCGGACGAGTATGGATATTTGCATGCCGAATCGTCTATGAGCCGTGCCAGGTTTTCCGAGGTTGTTTACAGAATGATGATTGTTCTTGAGCGGGATGGGGAGCCTTATCCTTTGGATGAAAATTGGGATACTTATGTCGGCGTCGATTTACCTTTTTCGATGAAATATGACTCTGATTCCTGGGCAGTCAGTGAAAATGAAAATGAAGTTATTTTTTACAGGCTTGATCAGGAATTTTTGCAATTTTCTTCTATGAGAATTTATCCGAATTCCGCTGTTGTTTCCGTTACTCTTGATGATAATGTTGATGATTTGAACGCGAGAGAATATTTTACGAATATTAGTGAAGTCTTTGTGGGAGGTCTTTATACGGAATTTGAGCTTGATGGACTTGATGCTTTGGAAATTCTTTATCCGGATGACAGGACTGTGGATTGGTATGTTTATCTGGAAACCGGCGATATTTTGGTTGTTTATACCGAGTTTGGAAATGGGGCTCTCGGCTACCAGCTAACGCAATACATAAAGGCAATGCTTACTACTTTTAAGTATCAGGCGATTGATAGTGAGGGAGTGGATTATTCGGAACTTCTGAGTGAAATTTTTGAGAATGTTTTGGTTGAAAATACTGGAATGGGAATGCTTGATAAATTACCTGATAAGTTAATTATTGAAACAGACGCTATCGGCGTTGGGACCGGTCCCGTTGATTATTATTATAGCGAAGGCGTTGATTATACTTTTAAATATGAACGTGCCGATGATGTGATTTTGGACACCAGGGAAGGTCAAACTACTGCTTTTTAACCTTAAAAATTTGCTAAGTCATAAAGTTAGAGCCTATAAATACGGAACTATTATTTATGCGGCTTTATTATTCTTGTTTTTTGTAATTGCGTACTTTATTTACTCCTTTTTTGCTTCTCAATCGCTGAATACTGACGATTATGTGATTGAGATAAGTGAGGATGGCATTATGGAAGTTAGTCCTGGTGAAGATGCGGGGCCGGATTATCTTCCTGATGTGACTCCTCCCACTTCTCCCCCACCAGGTAATTAAATTTGGATGAAAAATTTGAGGCGTGCGGCTTTGGATGCCCACAAAAAGTATAAAGGTAAGCTGTCTGTTATTTCGAAGGTTCCTTTGAAAAGCAAGCGTGCGATGAGTTTGTTTTATACGCCGGGAGTCGCCGAGCCATGCAAGGAGATTTTTCGAAAGCCGGCTGATGCTTATAAATATACTTCTCTGGGGAATACTATTGCTGTTGTTACAGACGGATCCGCTGTGCTTGGTCTCGGAAATATCGGTTCTTTGGCCGGTTTGCCGGTGATGGAGGGCAAGTGTGCTCTTTTTAAGGAATTCGGTGGAGTGGATGCGGTACCGATTTGTTTGAATACTCAGGATGTTGATGAAATTGTTTCTGTGGTTCGTGCAATTGCTCCGGGTTTTGGGGGAATAAATCTGGAGGATATTTCGGCTCCCCGTTGTTTTGAAATTGAGGAAAAATTGATAAAGGCTCTTGATGTTCCGGTTTTTCATGATGATCAGCATGGAACGGCAATTGTATGTCTTGCCGGTTTGATAAACGCTTTGAAAGTTGTTGGAAAAGTCGCGTCGCGGGTGGAAATTGTAATGAGTGGTGCCGGTGCGGCCGGAATTGCAATCGCGAAATTGTTATTAAAATACGGTTTTAAAAATATTTGCATGGTGGATAGTCGTGGAACAATTTACGCGGGTCGTCCCGGATTAAATAAGTATAAAAAAGAAATTGCAAAGGTTACAAACAAGAAAAAGAGGAAAGGAGGTTTGGATGTCGTGCTTGATGGCGCCGATATTTTTATCGGTGTTTCGAGACCAAACATTGCCACCCGTGGAATGATTCGATCAATGGCGGATAAGGCAATTGTTTTTGCGATGTCCAATCCCGATCCGGAAATTTCGGTAAAAGACGCAAAAGCAGGAGGTGCCACGATTATTGCCACCGGTAGAAGTGATTACCCGAACAAAATAAATAATGTTCTTGTTTTTCGCGGAATTTTCATAGGAGCTCTGGAAGCCCGGGCAAAAAAGATTACTGATAAAATGAAGCTTTCCGCGGCTAAAGCTTTGGCCGGATTGATAAAGAAACCTTCAGCGAATCGAATTATTCCCGGAGTTTTTGACAAAGGCGTTGCGGACAGAGTTGCAAAAGCGGTGAAGAAAAATATATAATGCGCTCACTTAATCCAAACATTCATGTCCGGACATTCGAAATGGAATTCTATTAAACATAAAAAGGGCGCGCTTGACGCAAAACGTGGAAAAATTTTCACCAAACACGCGAAACTTATTACGATTGTGACTCGTGATGGTGGCGCTGATCCTGAAATGAATCCGGGACTTCGTTCCGCTATCGCAAACGCGAAGTCCGATAATGTTCCTAACGCTAATATTGATAAGGCGATTGCCAAGGGAGCGGGTGATGACAAGGATGGGGCGGCTCTTGCTGAGCTTATGTATGAAGGTTTTGGACCTGCCGGGACTGCGATGTATATTCAGGTGATTACTGATAATAAAAACAGGTCTTCTGCTAATGTCCGACTTATTATGCAGAAGAGTGGCGGGCAGATGGGAAGCGCCGGAAGTGTGGGACATATGTTTGCGAAGAAGGGTGTGATTTTGGCGAAAGTTGGATCTATGAATGTCGAGGAAGCCGAGCTTGCGGCAATTGATGCGGGGGCTGAGGATATTACGGTTGATGGTGGTGAATTTGAGATAATTACTTCTCCTTCAGACTTGATGAAAGTTCGAGATAATTTACAATCTTCCGGATTTGATGTGGAGAAAGTTGAATTTGATTTTGTAGCGAAGAATCCGGTGAAAATTGATGGATTGGATGATGCCAAAAAGGTTATCAAGTTGGTAGAAGCTTTGGAAGATGATGAGGATGTCGCAAATGTTTACTCGAATTTTGATATTCCTAGTGAGATTTTGGAGCAGGTTTAATCATCAAACTTGTAAGTGATTTTTTTGTCTGGTTCTTGTTTTGGAGTTTCTTCTTTTGGAGTGCTTGAAAGGTTTAGGTTTTTCTTCTTAGAAGGGTTTTTCTTAGAACTTTCTTCTTCGCTCTTTTTTTTCACTTTCGGTTTTTCACTTTTTGGATGCTCCGCTGTCCCGACCCTGCGGGTGCCCGGGAGCTGACTCTGCGAGCCTACGCTACGCATCTTTTTTGTGACTTTTTCAACTTCTTTGGCTCTTTGCATCAGTTCTTTTACGTCGATCATTGGTTCTTCCTTTTCTGTCTCGGGTTCTTCTTCGATTATCCCCAACCTTTTGGTTTGTAACTCCCGCAGATAATTTATGATCTTATATTCTGCGTCGCGCAAATTCATATCGGTTATCCTGAACCCCGCCGCTCTTGTGTGTCCTCCGCCACCGAAGTGTTCAGCAATTTTCGAAGCATTTATTGAAGGATTTGTAGTTCGCAGGCTTATTGACATTACTCCTTCCTCTTTTTCCTTAATCAAAAATACTATTTCCGCGCCCGGCGCGTTTGTCATTAGTTCGTCGATGATGTCTCCGGTTTCTTCTTCGCTACTTTCTGTGTCTTTGAAATCCTGCTGACTAACTGTCGACCACACTATTTTGTGTTTTTCATCTGTCTGGATTTTGGAAAGAACACGCCCCCAAAGTTTCAATTGGGAAAGCTGTTTTGTTTTGTAGATATGCTGAATGATTTCCTGTTGGCGCGCTCCGTAAGATATTAATTGGGCGGATGACGCAAAGGATCTTGGAGTTGTGTTTGCGTTTTGGAAACTTCCTGTGTCTGTGATTATTCCCGTTAAAAGCAATGTCGCGACATCTTCATCAATTAAATCCATTTTTTCTTCTTTGGCCAGATCTTCAAAAAGAGCCAGTAAAAGCTCTGTAGTGGAAGACGCCATTATGTCTGTGTAATTTATTTTTCCAAAATGCGTGTTTGAGATGTGATGATCGATATTTATTACCGGAATCTGGTGGAATAATTCGGTATTGTTTTCATAAATGTCTCCCAATTGGGTTAATTCGGCACAATCTATGGTTATGATCAGATCATAGTCAATTTTTCCTTTATTAAAACTAATGTCGTTTTCCGTTATACGACCTTTTTTTGGAGTAATTACAATATTTATTTTGTCTCCTTCTGTGGAACTTTTTATATTTTCTATTTCGGTATCACTACAATCAATCGAAATCA
>JAUVQE010000057.1 GCA_030598325.1 Nitrospirota bacterium
TCGGTACCGGCAGCTTTTGCGGCCTGAACCCTCGGCTCCAAATATCGAACCCCGGGACTTCGAAAAATCACATCAAAATCCATCAAATTATCCAAATATTCCGGTCCAAAACGAACCGAAACTCCATCCGGCATCTTGTCCTTTATATCCACATTCGCATCACAAACAGTTATGTTGTCATATTCATGATTGACCAAATATTTCAGCATAGCTTTCCCCTCAACTCCGTATCCTAAAATCGCAATTTTGCTACGTTGATCCATTTCAATCATAAGAATTTGTAATAGTAATAGAAGCTTTTTTATGCTACAATAATAATGGTAAGCGGTCAAAGTAGAATATAATGTAAAAAGAAACATGGATCAGATTGATCAATGGATGAAGAGAGCAGACATGGAGCAGGAAAAAGAAAAATCTCCAAAAAAGCACGAAAATACATCCAGCACACAAACAGAAAAAAAGGTTTTTTCTAAAAACAGAAAAAAACCCGTGCATAAACATGCACAAAAGCCAGCCCACAAGCCGGCACAAAAACCGGTACAAAAACCGGCTCATAAACATGCGCACAAAAAGGCTCACAAGCCCGCGCACAAAGCAACGCACAAACCTGCGTACAAACCGGCACACAAACCTGTGCCAAGTCCAACATCAAAAATTCTCAAAGGAAAGCTCAAAATAATTCCTCTTGGGGGTCTTGATGAAGTTGGAAAAAACTTGATGGTACTCGAATACGAAGACGACATCATCATTGTCGACATGGGGTTCGAATTCCCAAGCGACGATTTATTCGGGATTGATTATGTACTCCCGGACACCACATATTTAGAAGAGAACAAAAAGCGAATAAGAGGTATTGTCCTCACTCACGGTCACTTGGACCACATCGGAGGATTGCCTTATATACTTCCAAAACTGGATTTCCCTCCGGTTTATGGAGCTACGCTGACAATGGGATTAGTCCAAAAAAGAATTGATGAATTCAAACAGCAAAAGCTGGCAAAAGTTCACACAATTAATCCGGACAAGCCTCTGAAACTGGGAAAATTTTTATGTAAATTTTTCAGAGTCGCACATTCAATTCCAGATGCACTTGGAGTAGTAATAGACACACCGGTTGGGAAAGTAGTTCACACGGGTGACTTCAAATTCGATGATACTCCTGCAAGAAACCAGCCAAAAGCAGACATTCACAAGATGCAAGCTCTTGGACGACAAAACGTTCTGGCTCTTTTATGCGAATCAACAAACGCACTAAAAGCAGGGCACAGTATGTCGGAGAAAAAAGTAGGGGAGACACTGGAAAAAGTAATTAGTGAAGCTCCGGGAAGAGTGATTGTAGCCTCATTTGCAAGCCAAATCGGAAGATTGCAAATGATCATAGATGCAGCCACAAAATGTAACAGAAAACTATACGTCAGCGGAAGAAGCATGAAGACAAATATCGAAATCGCAACCAAGTTTGGGAGCCTACATGTTCCGCAGGGAACAATTTCTGACGTCAAAAAATACAAAAAAGAGAATGACAAACAAACTCTCATCCTAACAACCGGCTCCCAAGGAGAGCCAGTCTCAGCCTTAACTCGAATGTCCACGGGCGAACACCCACACGTGAAAGTCAAAAGAGGCGACACGATAATTTTCTCATCTTCCCCAATTATAGGGAACGAACGAGCAATTTATTCAACAATCAACAATCTTTCCAAACTAGGAGCAGAGGTCATCCACAATCAAATAATGGACGTCCACAGTTCCGGTCACGGAAAACAAGAAGAGCTCAAGAAAATGATCGACTTCGTTCGACCAAAATACTTAATTCCAATTCACGGTGAATATTACATGCGTAAAGAACTCGGCCGCCTAGCAATAGAACAATGCCGCATACCAAAAGACAAAGTTATAATGATAGAAAACGGCGACGTTTTACACGCATCACAAGGAAAAGTAGAAAAGACGAAAGAGAAAGTTGATACAAAATACATCTTGATAGATGGTTCGGGAGAAGGAGAAATTGGCTCACACGTCCAAGGCGACAGAGCAATGATGTCGGAAAACGGTACTCTCGTTATGCTCATTCACATCAACAAAAAGAGCAAGCACCTAAAGAAAACACCAGACATCGTCTCACGTGGATTCATCTACATGCACGAGTCACAAAAAGTTACCGAAGAAATAGCAAAAGTGGCGGGAGAAGCATACAAAGGTATTAGAAAAAAAGACCCAAAAGCATCCCGACAAGACATCAAGTATTACATCAAACAATCCGTAGACAAATATACTCGGAAAAAACTCGAGAGAAGACCACTGATAATTCCACTTATTATCGAAAACTAAATCTGGTAGAATCGCCGCATGTTAGAACTAATACTCTCATCGGTCTACCTGATTTTCCCGGCCTACGTGGCAAATATGTGCCCCGTGATTTTCGGGAAGCTAAACTTTCCGCTCGGGCATAGCATCAACAAGCGCCTGTTCGGAGCAAATAAAACTTACAGAGGGCTTTATACAGGCTTCCTCGGAGCCCTCCTCGTCCTCCTCCTTCAGCAATACCTCGCAAAAAACAACATCCTCGCCGACTACACACTCCTCGATTACGAACAAATAAGCATCCCTCTATATGCCGCACTCTTCGGATTCGGTGCGATTATTGGCGACCTCATAGAATCGTTCTTCAAACGTCGCATCAACATCAAGCCCGGCCGCCCATGGTTCCCATTCGATCAGCTAGACTTTGTAATAGGAGCTTACCTTTTCCTACTACCGGTCTACCTCATCCCATGGCAAAATCTCCTAGCCATCATAATCCTCACTCCGGCCCTTCATTTCCTCACAAACCTGATTGCCTACCTCCTCAAGCTCAAAAAAGTCTGGTGGTAAAAGCTCAGACATGAAAACAGTGTTGTGTTCACTATGCGACATCTTTACACCTAGGAATTCCGTAGATCGCAACCGGCTCAGCTATGCCTTTCAGCTTTTGCTCTCCTAGTTTTGCGTAGTTTGCTTTTTCTTCATCGGGAAGGGCCTTGTAAAGATCTTCTGTTATTAGGCAGTTGAAGTCTGGGTAATTTTTGGCCTGTGATTCAAGGCGGGCCGCCATATTGATAGGGTTTCCGATACCTACAAGACTTGAAATGTCATTTACATCGCCCTCAGTTAACCATTCACATCCATCTCTGATCTGATTCTGTATTGATTCGTGAACTCTTAGCATCCTTCTTTTTTCTGCATCCTCTGGCGTATCACCGTTTGCGGCGCTTTCTTCGGCCGCCAAACTCAATGCATCACCGATACGTATTACCCCTCGAGACATTCCTACTCCTGTGTAGTGCATGTTGTCTTCTTCTCCATAATCTTCTGACAGGAATGATTTTGCCATCATGTTTGTAACTTCGTTTACTTTTGCCGCACATTTTGAGGCCATCGATTCTTTGCTTTCTGTCACCTTGCCATTCTCGTCGACTGTGTCTGTGAAATATACAACCAATCCATCACCTGTGTGATTCAAGATTTTCCCATTAAATTGTTTGATAACTCTTTTCAAGAATGAGAAGTAATTTGTTTTTAGGAATGTAAATATTTCTCCTCCAAGAGTTTCACTCAGTCTGGTAAATTCTCTTAGATCTGTGACCATTACTACAGTGTCTAGGTCTTTTGATTTCAGGCTCCCATCTTTATTAAGTTCGAAATCTTCTCCGATAGGGTTTATTAATGTTTTTAGATCCACCAATGTCTCTGCAAATGCTTCAACCAAAATTGATACTTCGTTTCGACCCTTCTGCATAACTTTACTTAGAACTACATCCAATTCTGCATTGTCCCTTCTTATTGTGTCAATCCTGTTGAGACTCTCTTCCAAAAGATTTGTATAGTTTGATTGAAGTGCTTCCCTGATTGTTTTTATATATTGTGTCGCTGCCAATATAATCACACCATTACCTGCAATGAATTTTAGATACGTTGCAGTATCTGTGTAATCAAGATTTTTGAAATCTGCACCTAGAAGTGGTAATGCCACACCAAGTATCCCCACCATTGCTTTTGAGAAACCTTCCACTATTTCATCGGTTGCTTTGTCTTCCAGTGACTCTTCTATGACACCCAATCTCATGGTACGCACTACCTTGCTTACAGCTCTCATTGTTCTGATCTGTTTCAAAAGACGTGCCAATCTAGCATTTCCTATCGGCAGTTCTTGCATGGCTTCCGCCGCTACCGTTATGGCATCAATCATTCCTTCTGCACTTTTCAAATGCTGGAGACCGTTTCCAGCCGTTTTAGCCACCAAATTTGTTGCAAATATTCCCGTCGCTGTCAGTCTTATTACGTCATAAACTCTTTCATCTACTTGGACCCCCAATTGTGCTGCTATAAGCCTTAAAGTTGGTTCTGCAAGTATCGATGTGTATGTGGCTCCTCTCTGAATTAACTCATATATTCTGTGTCTAGTCACTCTTCTTATTCCGCTTCTAATTCGTTGCAGACCGGTTGCCTCTGCAACATATTCAGCGGTTTGTCCCGGTGTCATACCAGCAGTTTGGGCCTCCAAATGGTCTGCCGTTGCCATGGCACCATCAACTGCATCACTTGCGTGACTTTCTGCGTCTTCTAGTGGACCTTTGGGGTTACGAGACATGTGCGAAAATGGCTTTATTGACTAAAAGAGCGTATTATACATTCTTACGCGCATCCGTCAAGGCTGTGTGATAATGCAAAAGCACTAAATAGAATCAATTAATTTAATTGCTTCCTTAGCACTCTCAGTTTGCATCAATTTCGCTCTCAGCTCTCTCGCCCCATCAAATCCTTTCAAGTACCAACCCAAATGCTTCTTCACAGTATGATAAGCCAAATGTTTCCCCAGAAATTTCTCAAAATATTTCAAATGATCCCTAGCCGCCTGAATTCTGTCACCCTGCATAGGCTCATCCCCTCCAAAAAACCAAGGATTCCCCATCACAGCTCTACCAACCATCACGCCGTCTACTCCATAATCACGAATCCTAGCCTCCGCATCATCCATCGACTTCACATCACCATTCCCAATTATCATCACCCCGGCACTACGGCACATTTTCGCCGCCTTCCCAATCTCATCCCAGTCCGCCTCCCCACCATACATCTGCTTCAAAGTTCTCCCGTGCAAAGTCAAAGCATCTATGCCAGCCTCCAGCAACACCGAGATCCACTCCTCAGTCAACGGCTTGTCATAACCAATCCTGGTCTTCACGGAAACAGGGAGCTTCACCCGCTTGCCAATAACCTCCA
>JAUVQE010000042.1 GCA_030598325.1 Nitrospirota bacterium
AAACATATAAAAAAGCATGTTAAAAAAGCTATGTTCATGACCATGGTTCTCCTTTGCTGGGATAACGAAAAGAAGAAACTTTCTTATGTTGGTGCCGGACACGAATATATTTTGGTTTATAGAGCGAAAACGGGAGAATGTGAAGCAATTATGTCTGGAGGTGTTGCCATCGGAATGGTTCCCGATAATTCAAAAGTAATCAGTGAAAAGGAAATTAAACTGGATGATGGTGATTTCGTTTTACTTTATACGGACGGTATAACGGAAGCGAGAAATGGAGATGATGAGCTTTATGGAATTGAACGTTTAAAAGATCGGTTTAAAGAATACTGTCCCCGATATTCTGCTGAGGGAGTTAATTATCATATTGCCAAAGATGTTTCGGAATTCATGGAGGCGCATGGTCAGGATGATGATATGACGCTGATTGTTATGAGAAGGGATGATAAATTAACATCTTTGAAGTCCGATTCAGAACAAAGTACGTCTTGGAAAGAATAAATCATGAAAACTTCTATATTTGACTATTATCTGTCGAAGAGCTTTATTGCTCAGGAACCTAAAAGTCCCCGTGATCATTCTAAAATGATGGTTTTTGATAGGGGTATGGATCGGGTTCAACATAAATGTTTTTATGATTTGGTTGATTTGCTGGGCGAAAATGATGTTTTGGTTGTAAATAAATCCAAAGTTATTCCAGCCAGGATTATATTTGAGATTGATGGAAAGGAACGTGAAATTTTTATTTTACGAAATCTTGGTGATAATAAATTTAAGGTTTTGGTTCGTCCCGGTCGATTTTTTAAAATTGGCCGGAAATTTCATTTGGATGATGTTGTTTTTGGAGAAGTTGAGAAGGTATTTGGTGATGGCGCGAGGATTATTCAGTTTAATGATCGCGTTGACCGTTTCGGGGAAGTTCCTTTGCCTCCATATATTACAAATAATGATGTGGAATTTTCCAAATATCAGACTGTTTACGCGGATCCGGAAGGTAGTGTAGCGGCTCCCACAGCCGGACTGCATTTTACCGGAGAGTTGATTCAGTCTTTGATCAAAAAAGGTGTTTGCATTGAAGAGGTGGTTTTGCATGTCGGGCGCGGGACCTTTTTTCCTGTTTCCACTGACGATATTCGCGATCATGTTATGCATAGTGAATATTTTGAAATTACAAATGATACGGCGCGGCGTCTTAATTCTTACAAAAAGAGTGGAAAAAGACTGATCGCTGTCGGAACGACTTCTGTTCGGGTACTTGAGTCCTCTTTTGTGGAAGGGAAAGGTTTTATTCCAAATAAGAGGGAAACCGATATTTTTATTTATCCCGGATATAAGTGGAAAGCGGTTGACGGCCTGATTACGAATTTTCATTTACCCAAAAGCACTCTTTTGATGTTGGTGGCTTCTTTTTTGAATGATATTGAAAAAATGAAGGAGCTTTATGAGTTGGCGAAAAAACAAAATTACAGATTTTACAGTTTTGGTGATTGTATGTTTTTACTTTAGGAAATCTCGCTACTTTAGCCAATTAGGAAGAATATGCGGTGCAATAAGCCCTTGTATTATTTTTGTGGTTTTGACATCCGCAACGTTTATTTTGCCAATGTAAAGGTCTTTTAGGTCTCCCCCATTTTCCACGAATTCACATATTTCCTGGTATCCTTTGTAGTAAATGTAATCTTTTGTGAACGCGCCGTTCTGGGATGTGTCTGCGAATCCCCGCTTTGCTTTTAATATTGATCTGAATACCTGATTTTTGGAAACGCCGTATTTGTGAACTTTTTCGTATGTTTCTGAAAAGGAGTTTTTAAGCGCTTCATTTATTGTGATTATATGTGTAAGGACTTTGTAGTTTGTGTTGATTGGTGTTCGTGTGACTTTTTCGACGTTATACATCGCCAGTCCTTCTTGTGTAATTAAATATTTGGCCAGTCCGCGGTTGAATATTTCGTATGGCTGGATTTTGCCGTTTTCGGCTGTGAGAATGTGAGTTTCAATTTCATGTACAATTAATGATTCTATTCTTTCTCTTGTAAACACGGCGTCGTTTTTGATGAATAATCTGTTGTTTTTTCCCGCAACGCAATCCGCAACCATATTTTCTTTTATTTTTACTTTCCAATTTTTTAAATCATATTTTTTAAAAACTTCTTCGAATTTTTCGGCCGCCTCTTCCGCGTTGTAAATAGCTTCTTCTTTTCTGATTTTGGATTTATCCAGTTCGTTAAGGGCGTTTTTGCAATTTTGAACATCTTCTTCGCTTGGTTTGCCGAAAAGTTTTATGGAGTGATCTGTGAATGCTTTTTCGTCTATTGATTCAAGCAAGGATATTTTGTCGAATATTTCTTCTTTTTTGTCGTTGAAAATTTTACCCAGAGGTGAGTCGTCGGCTTTAATTTTGTTTAATTGATCTATTAAATCGAGTGGGTCGAATTTTAATTCCGGATACTGAAATTGAGGATTGTAGCTTAGGTTGTTGAAAAATTTTTCCTTTTCGCTCTCCAGGTTTATGGGGCGTAAATGATAGAGAAGTTTTAATTTGTTATCCACCTGGGCAAGTTTTTGGTCAATATCATAGAAATTCATTTTTTTCTTTTCATTCTTTGGAATTATTTTATCCGGTTCTTGAATTTTCTTTTTTTCCTGATCCAATTTAGCCGTATCTATTAGGAAATCCTGCAGATCGCGTTTTCCAATAATCATTTTATATTTTTCGCCGGGGATTTTTTCCACGTCTACTACCGTCTGGATTCGTTTGTTTCTTATTGAGAATTTTAATTTCAAAGTGGATTTTTCGTCGTCATAATCTTCGGTATTTTCAAGTAAATCGGCTTTTAACGCGGTTTCTTCGTCAATTGTACTTCTTTGTTCGCCCGTATCTATCTTTGCAAGTACCCGGATTACACCTTTTTTTTGAATTATTTCAATGTTTTCTTCAGATCCGATTACCTCTTTTCCTGATAGATTGGCTATTTCTTTTTCCATTACGTTTCCGAACATATCTTTTGCGATTCTAACGCCTTTTATCGGAGTTGTTACTTTTACGCCTTCTATTCTTTCAAGCCTTTTTCGTAATGGGGCTAAATTTGCGATTTGTACGTCAAGGCCTGCTCTGGCGTTTATTTCCAGTAAAACCGGCCCGGAATTTTTATCTATGCAGATATCTGCTGCAAGATATCCCAGATTTGTTATCAATTGTACTGTTGAAGCTATTGTCAGTATTTCGTCCCAAAAAGGAATTTTCAGACCTTTGATTTCGCCCAGTTCATCAGGCAGTTCTTCAATGATTTTTTTCTTATGGGTGATAAATGTAGCTTCTCCTTTTGCTATATCTATTCCCACTCCGACCGCTCCAAGATGAAGATTTGCTTTGCCTTTCGACTCTTTCGTTGGAAGCCTTAGCATAGCCATAACCGGTATCAGATTGTGTACAACAACTCTAATATCCGGAAGGCCTTTATACGAATAATGTCCCAATACGTCATCGGCTATTATGTATTGTTCAAAAAACGCGCTGTCTCCTATGTTTGAGATAGAAAATCTTCCGTCAAGAATGTCCCGAATGTGGTCTTTTAGATCTTCTTTTCCTATTTTTTCTCCACTGGCAGTTAACCAAAAATTCTCTTTTTTATTTACCACCGGAATTATCCCTTCTCCTCCAAATCCGTGATTAGGCTTTAATACAAAGCTATTTGGAAGCGTATTAAAATCAAATTTCTCCAGTTCTTCAATTGTTTTGATTATTCCATGAAGTTTGGGGACCGGTATGTCTCTTGCCGCCAAAAATTGTTTTGTTTTTATTTTGTCGTCAGCCAATCTTATCGCCTTTTTTTTGTTGTATGGGCGGATGTATAAGAGATTTCGCGCGTTGATTCCTAGAATGCCTTTGTTGCTTAGGAACATGTTATTGGGGATAATGTATTCGCTTCGCTCATGCTACGCTCGCCTTAGCTCGCGAGCCGTCCGCTTCGCTTCCGGCTATTCTTCTGTGTGACGTAATACTTCTCTGAATCTGATTCGTTCCAAAATTCTTAATCCACTCCATCTTCCCAATAGGAAGTTAACAATTATAAGTAAGAATACCGTTTCAGGGTAAGCCATTATCAGGTTTTTGATGAAGTTGAATTTAAAAGTCCATATTCCAAGATCTATTTCTCCTCCGACTATAAAATACGCAAGTATTGATACCAATACGGTTGATGTCATTAAAATTGTCGCGGACGATAATCCTTTTTCTGTTTTAACACTGACAAATTTTTCCACAAGCGTGCTTAAAATCAGCATTGGGAATATTGCGATTGATAAAAATTCCGCGTTAAACAAGCCCAGATAGTTGCTGGTAATGATTATTAGAAATAAAGTTAATGAAACGATAGTTATTACGATTGCCATTTTTGGAATGAACAGCATTCTCACTTTTTTCAATGCCGGTCTTGTCAGCGCGCCAATAATAATAGCCACGATTAAAGTGAGCAGACCTACATGTATACCGATAATGAGGAATGAAAGGGTGATTATCGAAGGTGTATAAATTCCGAAAGTAGTGGCTCCGACTACTTGTTTCATGAAGGCTACTAATGTCGCAATGACGGGGAGGAGCAGTATGAGCGCGATTGTGTTGTCCGGTACGCCGTTATTCAGAAGAATATTTACGAAATGCGTCATGAAATTCCATGGTCTTAATTTTCCGGTCTTTTCGTTGATTATTTGATATTCATATCCGCCTTTTTCCAGTGTTTTGATGAATTCATCTTCGTCTATACTTTCTATCAATGGGTAGATGGCCGCTTCTTTTGCGACAATGATGCTGTGGGGGTTTATTGCGTCGTATTTTCTCTGAATTCTGTTTATGTTTGAGCTTATCGAACTTTCCAGAACCATTATTAATTTTTGGGAGAAGTTTGTTGGAAGTTTTTCAAGATTGCTTTGGATGTAGCTTGAAAGCGCGTTTAATCCGGCAATTTCTTTTGTCCATATAATGATTTGGTTGGCTTTTTGGATACTTGTTGATTCTTCGGTCAGCTTCTTTTTCAAAATTTCTTCCGATATGAACTCGGTGCTACTGTCGAAACTTTCGATAAGTTTCATATAAACGCCTTGTTTTTCCGCGAAATCCGTTAATATTTCGATTCTTTCTTTAACCGCTGTTTGATCGGTGATAAGAACAATTAATTTTCTATATAAGAATACTTCGGTTGTGGTTGTGGATTCATTTAAGCCGTCCGAAATTGTTAACGTCACGGTGTGTGGTCCCTGCTCGGTATATGCGTGAAGAACTTCTATTCCTTCATTTCGGTTTCCGTCTCCAAAATCCCATGAATACGTGATTTCTCTATCAAGATACGGGATAAACGACTGTGAGGCGTCGAATATTGTGCTTTTCCCCACTTCTATTTCTTCATCGGTGTTTATAACGGCCAACAAGTACGTTGGTTGTGGCTCATCCGCAATAGTTTGTGCTAAGGCTATGGGCATCAGGAAAACAAACCCGATTAGTGATAATAATGCTTTTTTGTACATATTATTTACTTTTAATCCACGAGATCATAGCAAAAAAGGTATCATTTTGCCAGTTGTTAATGGGCTTGACGTATATTTCCCTTATTGCCTTGAGGATTGAAGAAAATGCGTTTTTTTGGTATTATGTTGAGATTAAAAACAAAAACAGATGATAAAAATGGTTAAAAAGATAGGTTTTTCTTTCGCGTTTATTGCGGTTTTATTTTCGAGCGTGAGTGTGGTTGCGACTGTGGGTGCGAGTACGAGCGCGAATTCACCTCTGGAAGCTTACGGACTTGATACTATAGCCGGTTACAGCACTTATTTGCGGACTTCAAAAACTATTGGGAATGCTTCTATTGTTTTCGAGGTGACGAATCCTGATGGTGAAACGACACAGCTTTCGGCCATTTCAAATTCAGAAGGCGTGGCTCAAACCGAACTTTCCGATTATTACACTAGAAAAGCCGGCGATTATTCCGTATCCGCAAAGCTTGAAAATAATGTTTTTTACGGGAATTTAAATTCGTTTATCGTTTATCCGGGTGAACTTTCCCATACAGTTTCCGCTTTGTCCCCTAGCGAGCAGGTTGTTCGTTCTTATCTGGATCAGTCCCAAATTACAGTAAAATTATCGGATGATTATGAAAATCCGATTGAAGGGCATTTGGTAAAATTGATTTCAAGTTCCGATATGGACGTGATTGAGTCCAATTCGGATTTTACCGATTCGGATGGTGAAATTATGTTTGATGTTTCTTCCGAGAGTGTGGGAACGGTCAGCTATTCGGCTTATGATGTTACCGCGGACGAAGTTTTGCTATCTCGTGCGAAAGTGGTTTATTTTGATTCGAATGACTATATTTTTGTGAATGATGTGCCCGAGGAATATCAGTTTGCGGCGACCGGAAATTCTTCCTCCGCCGTAGATTCTTTTGAATTTGAGGACGTTCCGAGTTCGATTGGTGTTGGAGAAAGCATTACATTTGATCTTTCCGCGAGGGATGCGTTCAATCAGGTTGTGACGGGTTATGACGGAACTGCCCGATTTTCAGTTGTTTCGGATAATTCTTTTTACGCGAATTTGCCGGAAGATTATACTTTTACCGCTCAAGATTTGGGATCTCACACTTTTAGTCTCGCTATGAGCTTTCAACAGGCCGGTACATACAGTATCGAAGCTCGTGATATGGATAGCGTGGATATTTATGGTGAATATGATTTTGTTGTAACGGATGAAGGCAGTGGCCAATCCGGAGGCGTAAATATTTCGAATCCGGTTTCCGGAACTTACAGCAATAATATTCAGGTTATAAGCGGGACTGCGCCTGCAGGTTCGGCTTTAAAGATTTTTGATAATGATATTGAACTTGCGTCTCTGGCCGCTGATACTTTTGGTGCTTTTTCTTATACTACTAGCGCGTTGGCGGATGGTATGCATGATTTTTATGTCGCGACTGTCAATGAAGTGGGGACCATTACCGGTACAAGCGATACTGTTTCTGTCATGGTCGATACTTCCGGTCCGCAGGTTTCTCAGGTGGTTCTTGAGCCTTCGAGTGCCGTTGATCCGGGTGCAATAGTAACTGTTAAACTTTATACTCCCGATGATCTTTCGCAGGCTGCGATTCTTTTTCAGGGCAATATTTATGAAATGGTGAAGTTTCCAGACGGCTATTATCAGGGATCTTTTGCGGTGCCAATAGAATTTGGAGAATATCCTGTCGATTTTGTGGTTGTGGATCAGTTGGGAAATGAATCGAATCTGGAAAATCAGGCTGTCGTGACCGTTGGTCTTTTGCCTGCCGGAGATGTTGTTTTGGGGGATGTGAGTGGTTTGACGGCGGATCCTTCGGATCACAGGGTTACTTTGGAATGGAATCCGGTTTTGTCTTCTACAAATGATGTTGTGAATTATCGAGTTTATTATGGGCTTTCTCCGAATCAGTTGACCGAGGCTGTTGATACTTTTACTGCTTCCACTACCTGGTATCTACCGAATTTGAAGAACGGAGTCGAATATTATTTCGCGGTTATCGCGGTTGATTCGACGGGTGACGTGAGTGAGCATTTTAGTAATATTGTTTCGACTGTTCCGGGGCCTGATGTTGTGGATGCTGTTTCTCCGGAAGTTGCTATGGGGAGCGCGGGATCTGAAGCTTTGGAAGATATGGAGCGTGATCCGAGTGAAGCGGGACCTGAAATTACATGGCTGGTTTTGTGTTCTTTGATGGGTGGAATGTTTTAT
>JAUVQE010000032.1 GCA_030598325.1 Nitrospirota bacterium
CACCGATATCGCAAATCTTCAATATTTAGCCGCAAAAGAAGGACTGGATATCGTTAATTCCACCCTTTACCTGACAAAACAAACAAACTTAGAAACACTTAAGTCCGCCAGATCGGGAATAACATCCGCAAAAGAATCATACGAAAACTCCATAAACACAAAAGAAAACACCGACGACATATCCGACCTGCAAATAGAAAGCGCGCAGTTGGCGCTGGAAATAGCCAAAGACGCATACGACGACTTAAAAGATGATTACAACGATGCCAAAGACGCTCTGGAAGATCTGGAAGACCAATACGATGATTTGGAATCGGAACAACCTGACGCAACCGACGCATTGGAAAAATTACAAAACGCGATAGCCCTGGCGGAAACCGGACTAAAATCTCTAAAATCCGCAAAAGAAAACAGCAAAAACGGCATAGAACAAGCCAAAATCGGATTGGACCAACTGGAAGAAAATATCGTTCTCCAAATGGATCAACTGGATTACGCCATCAATATGGCCTCTCTCCAATACGGATCTACAGTAGACCAATTGGAAACATTACAACTTTCCGCTCAATTACAGGCATTGGGTGTTGAAGGACAAATTGCCCAAGCGCAATCCTCTTACGATATGGCAAAATTAAATAAAGAATACCAAAATATTACCTCCCCCATCGCGGGAATTGTTACTTCTGTATCAGTAGAAGAAAAAAATCTGGTTTCCCCGGGACAAATTCTTTTACAAATAGAAAATCTGGATAAAATCTCTGTTAAAACTTCGGTAAATGAACAAGAAGCAGAACTTTTAAAAGTTGATGACAGAGTAAAGATTGACGGAGAAACAGGAAAAATCATCTCAATCAGTCCAACATTAAACCAAATGACAAAGAAAATAGATGTAAAAATTGAAACAAGTTCCAACCTTACACCCGGTTCTTTCGTAAAAGTAGTTTTCTCTCCCGATACAAAAAAATCTATTTTCGTTCCACTAAATAGCATCTCGATAATCGATGGAGAAAAAATAGTAAAAACAATAAACGAAGACTTGATTGTCGAATGTATCACTGTTGAAACAGGACAAATAATCGACAATTACATCGAAATCACAAACGGGTTAAAAGGCAATGAAATAATCGTCACAAGTATCATTACCCTGAAAGAAGGAGAAAAAATCGCGCTCTTAAACTAAAGCCATGGACGAAAGAACACAAAAAAATTTAGAGAAAATGAAATCTTCTTTCTGGAGCTTTTTCATCAACCACAGACCAGTCGCCTGGCTAATGGCAATCGGACTAATAATCGCCGGGATTTTCTCATATTCAACAATGCCAAAAGAAATTCAGCCGGAAGTAAACATCCCCTTTATAGCAGTATCCTCCGCTTTACCGGGAGCCAACCCAACGGACGTCGAATCACTCATCACAATTCCACTGGAAGAAAAAATCGCAAATGTATCAGACATAAAAACCATGTCATCAACTTCGGGATTTGGATTTTCATCGGTTTTTATCGAATTTGACGCGAAAGCTGACATAGATAAATCCCTGCAGAACGTCAAAGACGCGATAGACAGAGCAAAATCGGAACTACCTGCAGATGCCACAGACCCGGTTGCGATGAAAGCGGAAGCAAACGCTTTTTCAATAATCACATTTTCACTCACATCCGAAAATCGCTCTTTATATGAATTAACTCAAGTAGCCGAAGAAATAAAAACGGAACTGGAAAAAACAAGCGACATTTCAATAGTCCAAATAGGAGGAGGACAACAAAAATTAGTTGAAGTCGAAATAGACCAAAAAAAGCTCGAAGGTTATGGATTAAGCATTCAAACCGTCGCGGATTTAATAAAATATTCCAACAATAATTTACCAATCGGAATAGTCAGTTCGGACAAATTGAACTATTCAATAAGAATCGATAACAGGTACGAAACACTGGAAGATATCAGAAATCTTCCATTATTTTCATTAGGAGAAACCACAATCTTACTAAAAGATATCGCAGAGATAAAAGAAGAACTCCCCCCACAAAACACAATCAACAAGCTCTCGGTTGAAGGAAAAACTTCGCTACCCACAATTTCCCTTCAAGTCTACAAAAAAGATAATACAAATATCATCCAAATCGCACAGGATTCAAAAACAAAAATCGAAGAACTAAAAGAACAAGAAATAATTCCACCGGACACAAACGTAATAGTCAGTAATGATAATTCATTCTGGATCGAAGAAGAACTTGGAACCCTTTCAAGAAACGGAGCCCAAACCGCTCTCGTCATCACAATCATACTTTTCCTTGCCCTCGGTCTACGCCAGGGAATACTGGCAGGCCTCTCAATACCACTAATCTTCCTTTTCGCGTTCACAATCATGGAATGGCAAGGAATGACGATAAACACATTATCACTCTTCTCACTGGTAATAGCACTCGGTCTGATAGTCGACACCACGATAGTAATAATGGAAGGAATCCATGAAGGCATAAAAAAAGGATTCTCACCAAAAGACTCAGCACTCCTCTCCGTCTACACCTACAAATGGCCATTGATTGCGGGAACTTTCACAACAATATTCGCATTCTTCCCAATGCTGCTCATTTCAGGAATCCTGGGAGAATTCTTAAAAACACTGCCAATCACAATATCAGCGGCACTTTTCGGATCATTATTCATAGCGCTTACAATCGCCCCATCACTTGCGACAAAATTCGTAAAACCACGAAAAGAAGGCAAGAAAGGAAGTTTGCTTGAACCAATGTTTGATTACTTGAGCAAAAAATTTCATAACTGGATCGAATTTATTGTCAAAAGCGGACTCGCAAAATTCACAATTATCCTGATTGCGATTATAGCATTCGCGGGAAGTATGTTTCTCCCTATCTCCGGAGCACTAAAAGTAGAAATGTTCCCAAACACAGACCAAACATACTTCGTAATTCAAATTGAAACCGAAAAAGGAACAGTCCTTGAAGAAACCAAGAAAATTGCGGAAGAAATAGAACAATATTTATACGATATTCCCGAAATAGACAATTTCCTCACAAAAATTGGGACCAGTGAATCAGTCGGATTAACAGAAGACGCGACATTCTTCTACGGAGGAACCTCAAATTCAAATCTAGCAAATATCACAGTTAATTTAATTGAAAAAGAAGCAAGAGAGAGAAAAAGTTACGAAATCGCAAATGAAGTAAGAGATGAACTCAAACTTATTAGAAGTGCAAAAATATCAGTCATGCAATTACAGGAAGGCCCTCCATCTGAAGGCGCAATCACAATAAGAGTTACCGGACAAAATTTAGAGACATTACAAGACCTCGCGACCCAAATCAAAGAAATCGCCACAAATACACCCGGCGCAACAAACCTCGAACTCAGCCTGAAACCAGGCCTAAACGAATTCAAATTCACACTGGACAAAGACATTCTCGCGCTCCACGGTCTCTCATCAATACAAGTCTCTGCACAAATAAGAAGTATCATCCAGGGCATTGACGCGACTACTATCACGATTGACGATGAAGATCTGGATGTAGTGGTCAAATACAATTTATCCGAGCAGGAAGGCAAAACAAACATATCCATCCACGATATCGAAAACTTCCAAATCTCAACCCCCGCCGGATACTCCGTGACCCTCGGCCAACTCGGAGAATATGAATTCGACCAAAGCCTCGCCTCAATTTCACGGGAAGACGAAAAAAGAATTGTAAAAGTAGTGGGAGATCTCGAAGTCGACGCAAACATAACCGATGTAACCGTGGCAATTCAGGCAGAAATCGATAAATTGGAAATTCCCTCCGGATATGAAGTCAAATTTGGAGGCGATTTGGAACAAATCGCCGAATCATTCGAAGAACTTTTCAAATCAATGTTTGTCGCAGTAGTTTTGATAGCATTCACACTGGTATTGATGTTCAATTCGTTCAAACAGCCCTTAATTATAATGATCACTCTTCCACTCGCAATGATCGGAGTATTTCCGGGACTCATGGCAGTCGGCTTGAGCCTGTCATTCCCGGCATTCCTCGGAGTGGTGGCATTAACAGGAATAGTGGTAAATGACGCGATAGTTTTGATAGATCGAATAAATGTGAATAGAAGAAACGGAATGGAATTCACCACATCCATCTCCGAAGCAGCAGAAGCCCGTTTACAGCCAATCGTGATGACAAGTGTCACGACCATTGTCGGAATCTTACCATTGGCTTTGTCGAATGAATTCTGGACCGGACTTGGATTTTCTTTAATATTTGGCTTGGCCGCATCTACAGTGCTTACTTTGGTCATAATCCCAATACTTTATTATATTTTTGAAGTAAGAGGAGCAAGAAAAGAAATCAAAATTACTCAAAATTAATCTTATCTTAAATTTATGTTATGATGCTCACCCATAACCTTTTTGAATGTACGCAGAAGTTTTATTCCAACAAAAAGTCGGAGACAAAGACACCTTAACTTATGAAATTCCAAAAGAAGCCAAGATTGGACAGGCAATAAAGGTAAAAATGAGAGGAAAAGAAAAAAATGGAATAATTTGGGAAATTCACAACAACAAACCTTCATTCAAAACCCTTCCAATAGAAGAAATCAGCGAATCGACTCCTCTTTTGAGCAAAAACCAAATTGAAATCATCAATTGGATGTCAAAATACTACTTTTGCCCTTTGTTCAAAATACTAAAACTCTTCATCCCAAAAAGAAACTTGGCGAGGAAAGAAGTAAAATCCAAAACCATAGAACATGATCAAATTATTAGATCAAAAAAACTAGAATTAACGGAAGAACAACAAAAAGCCGTCGACACAATTCTCAAAAGAAAGGAGAACAATTTTTTAGTTCATGGCGTAACGGGATCAGGAAAAACCGAAATTTACACAAGATTAGCGGCGTCATACATCGAAAAAGAAAAACAAGTGCTGATTCTTGTCCCGGAAATCTCATTAACCCCTCAAATAATCGAATATTTTGAGAAAGCAATAGAAATCCCGGCTACAGTCATTCACAGCAAACTCTCAGAAGGAGAAAAATACAGAGCCTGGGAAAATATCTGGAAAAACGAAGCAAAACTCGTAATAGGATCAAGGTCGGCAATTTTCGCGCCATTCCAGTCACTTGAACTCATAATAATCGACGAAGAACACGAACATTCCTACAAACAAGACAATTCACCAAGATACACAACACACAAAATCGTCAAAAAAATCCAGGAACTAAATCCCAAAACAAAAATAGTCCTGGGAAGCGCGACCCCAAGCATTGAGACCGCCGAAAAATTCAAAGATTCAACAATTACATTAAAAAACAGAATAGGAAATAGAACCCTACCAAACATAGAAATCGTCGATCTGCGAGAAGAATTCCAAAAAGGCAATTATTCAATATTCTCAGACAGACTCAGAGAAGAACTCACAAAAACCCTCGAAAAAAAACAACAAGCAATCTTATTCCTAAACAGAAGAGGCTCGGCTTCATCAATAGTCTGCCGAGACTGCGGACTGCGAATCGAATGTGAAAACTGCGAACTGCCAATGACATACCATTCAAAAACCCTACAAAATCCATCACTCATCTGCCACCACTGCGGAAAAATCACCCAACCACCCTCAACCTGTCCAAATTGCCAAAGCATACACATCAAATTCCTCGGTATAGGAACACAAAGAATACAATCGGAACTCCACCAGGAATTCCCACAGGCTCGCACCCTAAGAGCCGATAAAGACACCACCTCCACAAAACACGGTTTCCGCGACATATACAAAGCCTTCAAACAACACAAAGCCGACATCCTCATCGGAACCCAAATGATCGCAAAAGGACTCCACTTACCAAAAGTAAATCTCGTAGGCGTTGTTCTCTCCGACATCGGTCTAAACATTCCGGATTTTCGCACAACAGAGCGAAATTTCCAACTAATGACCCAAGTCTCCGGACGAGCGGGGCGCGGCAAAGAACCTGGAAAAGTCATTATTCAAACCTACTCTCCCGACAACATAGCGCTCCAACACACTCAATCCCAAGACTACAACGCATTTTTCACCTACGAAAGAACCCAGCGCAAAATCCTCTCGTATCCCCCATTCAGCAAACTCACAAAAATCGTAATCGAAGAAAAATCACTGCAAAAATGCAAAGACCGCGCAAACAAACTCGAAAGAACTCTCTGGAAAATCGCCAGAGAACTCAAACTCACCGAAGACCTGGAAATAAACATTTATCCCGCATACCTCCTGCGTTTAAGAGGCAAATACAGATATATAATTCTCATAAAATCCACGTCAAAAAAAGAAATAATTCATAAAATATTAGAAAAACTCGAAAAAGAAGATATAATAGACTCCGGAATCAAAATTGACATCGATCCAATAGTCACAACTTAAACCTATGAAACGAATCCTTTCAGGAGTACAACCTAGCGGCCGCGCGCACCTCGGAAATTATCTGGGAGCAATAAGACAGCACATCGAGATGGCTGAAAAATTTGAAGCATATCTTTTCATCGCGGACCTACACGCCTTAACTACAACAAAAGATCCGCAACTTATGAGAGAACAAACATACGACCTCGCTGTTTCATACCTCGCCCTCGGCTTAAATCCAGAACACACAGTATTTTTCAAACAATCAGACCTCTCAGAACACGCAGAACTCTGCTGGATATTTGATTGCATAGTAAAAATGCCATTCTTAGAGAGAGCACACGCCTGGAAAGACGCACAGGCAAAAGGAAAAAAAGAAACATCGGTGGGACTCTTCAATTATCCGATCCTACAAGCCGCAGACATCCTCCTCTACCAACCGGACCTTGTCCCCGTCGGCCAGGATCAGAAACAACACATCGAAATGACCCGAGACATCGCAATTACCTTTAACAACACCTTTGGAGAAACTTTTAAAATACCGGAACCACACATAAAAAAGGAAGTTGCGGTGGTGCCAGGCACAGACGGCCAAAAAATGAGCAAATCCTACGGGAACACCATAGAAATCTTCGCAGATGAAAAAGAATTGAAAAAACAAGTAATGGGAATCGTAACAAGCTCAGTCCCTTTGGAAGATCCAAAAGACCCAAAGTCATGCAATGTCTTCCAACTCTACAAACTTCTCGGAACCGATAAAGAAGTCAAAGACCTCGAAGATAAATATCTGAAAGGTGGATTCGGTTACGGCGACGCAAAAAAAACACTTCTGGCAAAAATTCTGGATCACTTCTCCCAAGCGCAAGAAAAATACCAGGAACTCTACCCAAAAAAGGATTACGTTTACGGAGTGATCGAAGAAGGAAACAAAAAAGCCAAAATCATGGCCTCAAAAACCCTCGAAGAAGTTAAGAAAAAAGTAGGATACAAATAAACCCTTGCACTTTCCACCACCTTCAACTAAATTGAAAAAGGTAAAAGGGCAAATTAAAAAAAGTTAAATTGTGTAAATACATCTTTGTCACTGGAGGTGTCTGTAGTTCATTAGGTAAGGGAATCGCCACTGCCTCGATAGGAGCACTCCTCAAATCGCTAGGCTTAAAGGTCTTCACCCAGAAACTCGATCCTTATCTCAACGTCGACCCCGGAACAATGAGCCCGTTTCAACATGGAGAGGTTTTCGTTACAGATGATGGAGGTGAGACAGATCTCGACCTTGGACATTACGAAAGATTCATCGATACATCTTTGAGTAAAATGTCATCGGTATCTACGGGAAAAATTTATAGCAAAGTTCTGGACAAAGAAAGAAAAGGAACTTACCTCGGAAAAACAATTCAAATCATCCCACACATTACAAATCAAATTCAGGATGAAATCACAACCGCCGCCAAAAAAAGCGAATGCGACATAATAATTGTAGAGCTCGGAGGAACAGTTGGAGATATCGAAGGACAGCCATTCTTGGAAGCAATTAGACAAATGCGATACAAGCATGGCCCGGAAAACACACTTTTCATTCACCTGACACTTCTACCCTATCTAGCCGCCTCAAAAGAGTTAAAAACAAAACCTACACAAGCTTCAGTCCGGGAACTTCGATCAATGGGAATTCATCCGGACATAGTAATGCCTCGCTCAGACTATCCGGTGAAAAAAGAACACCTAAATAAAATCGCTCTCTTCTGTGACGTTGAAGGACGATGCGTAATTCCGGCACTAACCGTAGACACAATCTACGAAGTTCCGTTAAACCTACAAAAATATAAAATCACAGAAATAATTGCAGAAAAATTAAAACTAAAAAAGAACAAACCAAACCTTACAGAATGGAAAAAAGTTGTGAAAATGATTAAGGCGAAAAAAACTAAACTCAAAATCGCATTAGTTGGAAAATACACAGGACTCGACGACGCTTACCTTTCTGTAATCGAATCACTAAAAATCGCCTGCTACCACGAAAAACGCGATCTCGAATTAATTTGGGTTTCATCAGAAAAACTCGAAGAGAAAGACAAAAAAACATGGAGAGACTTAAAAAAGGCAGATGGGATAGTAGTCCCGGGAGGCTTTGGAACAAGAGGAATAGAAGGAAAAATCATGGCGGCAAAGTATGCTCGAGAAAATAAAATCCCATTTCTCGGCCTATGCCTCGGAATGCAGGTAATGACAATCGAATTTGCAAGACACGCACTTAAAAATAATTTAATTACTTCTGAAGAATTCGATGAAGAAGACCAAAAAGCAGGAGAAGAAAACTACATTATCCATTTTCTACCCGGTCAACACATAGGCAGAGCAAAAGGAGGAACAATGAGACTCGGTGCATACGATTGCAAGATCAAAAAAGGAACAAAAACTCACAAACTTTACAACAAAATAAGCATCCACGAACGACATAGACACAGATATGAATTCAATAACAATTTCAAAGCGCCTCTCGAAAAAGCCGGAATGGTGTTTTCCGGAATGAATCCACAATCAAATCTGGTAGAAATCGCTGAACTCAAAAATCACCCGTTTATGATCGGTTGCCAATTCCATCCGGAATTCAAATCCCGCCCAAACAAACCCCATCCCCTATTCCATGGGCTTATAAAAGCAGCAAAGAAGAAAAGATAACGGTTTGCTGTAAAAAACATGTCTTATACAAATACCTTTAAGCCACAAAATCGAATAAATTGTTTTTGTGAAGGTTTGGGGAATAAAAAAAGCATCGCAGTAACAATTAGCGCTCTATTTTGCGAAGCAAAATAAGGCAAGCCGTTACGAGAAGCGTTTTTGTTCCCCAAACCATAATCTTTCCATTATAGACACATTTTGCTAAAATCAACCCATGCCAATATTTTCATATACAGTAGCTAATAAAGAAGGAAAAAAACTCAGCGGAACTGTAGAGGCTCCCGATGAACAAACAGCTAGATCCGAGCTAAACAATCTTGATTTTTCAATATTAGCCTTGGAAGAAACCAAAGAAGTGCCAAAAATCGACAACAAATTAACAAAATTTGTCTTTGAAGCCATCGACAAAAATTCCAAATTAGTCAGTGGAACTATTCCAGCAGAAAATAAAGAAGACGCTTTCAAAAAACTTCAATCAGAATACGCTTTAACCGTAACCGCTTTGTGGAAAGAAAAAGCCAGCGAAGAAGAAATTTCCAAAGCCAGAACCGAAGGAACAAAATCGCTTCAGGACGAACTCGTACAGGAAAAAGAAGAAGAAGCGGAAAAAGATCTTAAACAGCAAAAAGAGGAACAATTCACAAGAACCAAGATCGAATACATTCTACGAGAAGTTCACGAAATTCTACAAACTTTCGACAAAGAAATCGATTTAGAAAAAAAAGCGGAAATCAATAAAAAATTAAACAAAGTACTACGAATAAAACAAAGCAAAAACCTCACCTACATCCTCACATCAGCCAAAGATCTCCTAATGTACATCCAGGAACAAGAAGTACAGTTCAAAGAAAAAGGAAATCAGGAAAAAAGACTCCAATTTCAGATACAAACCAAAAAACTCCTGGATGAATTAAATAAATCTTCTTCCCCAAAAACCATTTCAGAAGATATCATAAGCAAAATCGAAAACTGGGAAAACGCTCATACCAAAAAAGAAGAAAACGAAAAACCTTCAACCATGTTCGTCAGCAATATCCTTGGTAAAATCAAGAGCCTCTTCACAACACGCCCGCAATTCAAGGCAATAAAGGAACAAATAAAGGTTTATAATCACCAACTTTGGGAATTTGCAAAACTTTACTTCAAAGAACCGGCCCCACAGTACAAAGCAAAAGTCAAAGCATCATTAAAAACAATCTGGAAAGCCCGAAAAAAAGCGATCCACAGCCTGGCACAAGCCAAAAAACTCCTAAAAGAACGTAAAAAAGCCGAGAAAATCGACGAGAATCTCATCGCGTCATTCATAGAAGAATCAAACTCTCTGACAGGCTGGCTACTCGCATTCTACTTAATTTATTACATTACGTCCTTGTATTTAACCACCAAAAACTTCGGCCTAACGGAAATCCCACAGGCATTTTTTGTTTACGACAGCCAAATATTCAAATACATCCTCGTAATCATATTTCTTCTTCACGCAACCACCGCTCTAAAAATCAATTTTTTCAAAAAAAGCATAATTGCAAGCTTCGTTCTCGCACCAATATTTATTTTTGGAAGTATAGCTGTGTTACTTAATTTCTAAATATGTACCCC
>JAUVQE010000070.1 GCA_030598325.1 Nitrospirota bacterium
AGAGTACGGGTTTTGAAGGGAATGGCGAAAGTTGGGAAGGTTGTCCTAGGTCTTTTTAGGCTGAAAAGTGTTCAAACATTTTTCAAAAAGGTTGTGTACAAAGCGGCTGGAGCCCATGACTATGAGCAAGCTACCGGCACTATGAAGAAAACCTTTCAAAATGTTATTGATGAAGACTTGAAGGATCTTTTGGATGACATTAGGGTGAAAACTCATATTATTTGGGGAGATCGTGATAGTTATGTTCCTGTTGCTGATGCCAGGCTTATGGGGAAGCGGATCAAAGATTCGACTGTTGAGATTATTGAGCACGGCAAACATGGTTTGCACTTGCAAATGCCGGAAGTTTTGGCGGAAAAAGTTAAAAAACATATAAATGAATAATTGGTTGGACAATATATATTTACTAGTATTTGGAGTTTGGTTTTTGAGTAGTATTCGTGAAGTGCTTGGTTTGAGCTCTTTCTGGCAACTGAAGGAATATCGCGTGGATCGGATGAGGGATTTTTTGCGGACTACAAAGGGGATGAGCCTGCTTCTTTCATGGACTAATTTGGTTCGTGTCGCTCTTGTCGTGGTTCTGCTTTTGTCGATGGAGGTGGTGAATTTTTGGAGCGCTGTCGGGTTAGGGATTTTTACTTTGTTGATACTTGGGTATGGATTGAAAACCAAGAAACTTTATCGTCCGAAGCGGACTTTCCGAATGATGATTGTTGTTTTTGGTGCTTATGTGGTGGAGATTTCTGCGTTTATCTATTTTGATAATTTTGTTTGGACACTTCTGTTTCTTGAGGTTGTCCGACCGTTTTTGGTTTCTGCGATTGTTCTATTGGTAGGAATTCCATTTAAATTGGCGAAAAAACATGTGATCCGAAAGGCTTCTCGAAAAATTAAGTCATTAAAAAATCTGAAAGTTATTGGAATTACCGGAAGCTATGGGAAAACTTCTACCAAGGAATTTTTGTACGACATTCTGAAGAATGAATTCAAAGTCATCAAGACTCCTAAAAATGTAAACGTTGATATTGGTGTAGCCAGGACGGTTTTGAATGATGTCGACGAGGAAACTGAGATTTTTATTGTTGAGATGGGAGCATATAAACGTAAAGAAATTGATGATATTTGCAAGATTGTGAATCCCGGGATTGGGATTTTGACCGGAATCAATGAACAGCATCTTTCTTTGTTTGGCAGTATTGAGAATACTATTCGTGCAAAGGCCGAACTTCTCGCCGCTTTGCCGAAAAATGGTGTCGCTATTGTAAATTGGGATAATGAAAATTGCCATAAGGCGTTGAAGTTTAATAATGCTGAGGAGGTGGTGAAATACGGGATGGAGGGCGAGCGTGATGCGAAGGCGACGAGCGTTAAGCAAGATGGTGGTCTGCTGAAGTTTACTGTTCATATTGAGGACAAAAGCGAAGAGTTTGAAGCGGGTGTTTTGGGCAAGCATTATGTCCAGAATCTGCTTGGTACTATTTATTGTGCTTATAAACTCGGGCTTAGTTTGAAGGAGATCTCGCAGTACGTGAAGTCGTGTAGAGTTGTTGAGCAGTCCTTGGAGTTGTTTGATGGCAAAGACGATACAAGGATTTTGGATGACAGTTATAATTCGAATCCACATGGATTTATAGCGGCTTTGAAAACGGCAAAAGATTTGAAGCCGGGGCGGATTGTTTTGGTAACTATGGGAATGCTGGAATTAGGCAAGAAAAGTGATGAATTACATAGGAAAGTGGGGAAAGAGATTGAGAAAGTTTGTGATAAAGTTTTTGTGACTTCTCAGGATGCTTTTAGAGTTTTTAGTGAGGATATCAAAGATATTCAGATTGTTGAGGATCATAAAGAATTGATTAAACTTCTTGATAAAGAAATTCAAAAAGGAGATTTGATTCTTTTTGAAAACAGAATACAAAAGACCGTGCTTGATCATTTTAAAAAATAATATGTTCACTTTTTTCTCACCAAACAGTAATTACAAAGACGCGTTTCGTGCGCTCGGAATGTTTTTTCGACCTTGGAGCTGGAGGAAGGGTCCATATCCGGAGCTGGTTGAGAAAAAAATGGCCAAAATTTTGGGCGTTGATACGAGTGCTGATAGGATTCACTGTTTCGACAGCGGGCGAACTGCTCTGCATGAAGCTTTGAATGTTTTTGGTGTTGGAGAAGGTGATGAAGTGATTGTCCAGGCTTTTACTTGTGTGGTGGTGACGAACGCCGTGAAGTTTACCGGAGCAAAAACTGTTTTCGTAGACATAGAGGAAGGTGGTTACAACATGGACGTTGAAGATTTAAAGAAAAAGATTACGGATAAAACCAAAGTTGTTATTGTTCAACATACTTTTGGGATTCCTGCGGATATTGATGGAATCATAAAATTGGCTCGAGAGAAGGGCGTGAAAGTTATCGAGGATTGTGCGCATGGGATTTGGAAAGGAATTGGGACAAAAGGAGATGCGGCTATTTATAGTTTTGGGGTGGAGAAAGCTGTTTCTTCTGTGCGTGGTGGTGCTCTTTATTTGAAGAATAAGGATGTTGAGAATCCACTCCCCCATTTACCATTGAGCGTTATCTTGAAACACTTGCTTCATCCAATATTTTTCTCGATTGGAAAAACTTTTTATCGTACTTTCGGAAAAGCTCTGCTTTATTTTTCCAAAAATTCCGGACTGACTGCAAAGATTATTGAACAAAAAGAAA
>JAUVQE010000058.1 GCA_030598325.1 Nitrospirota bacterium
AGAAAAGTAGCACAGTTTAGAAAACAATTGTGTTTTGCCAAATAACCATATCTAAATACAACAAGCAATCACCTATGACTACCGCCACAGAACTTAGAAAACAAAAAACTCAATGGATGAAAGAAACTCTTAGTGAGATTCAACTAAAAAAAGAACTAAAACTAACATCCAAAGAGATTAAGAAGCTTAAAGCTGAAAAAAGATACGGCAAGATTAGATATCAAAAGAACGCAGTATCATGGTATTTAAGACTTAAAGATAACAATGTGTCTGACTAGCGCCCACCCCTCCCCGCCATTGACAAATCCACCTTTCCACCAGTACTCTTCCAACCTGTTTTTTAACCAAATTATTATGCCTAATCCGGAATTACCTCAAGAACTTGTAGAGGAAATATGTTGTACAGGTTTGGAATATACATCTATTTTAAACATAGATGCCGTCGCAATACGAATTGCGAATAGAGCAAAAAGGTTGTTATCTGAACAAGAAATAAGAAGTGCGCTACCAACAATATATAATACAGTTTCAGACTATTTTGAAGAAACATACAGAGATAACGACCACTTCTCCCCGGAGGAAGCCTCCAATAAAATAAATGAAGCAATCGAAAGAGCACTCGAAAATCTACAAAGATAACCTCCCCCACCCCTAAACCTCACTCAACATATCAGGAAAACTACTCATCCTCTGAATCACTTTATAATTAACACCACTCACCCCCAGCTCTTTTAATTTCTCGGAAACAGTACGTTTTTCCTGCTCGAGAGCTTTAAGAAAAACATCGTTTCCAGCCAGTTCATGAAAATCATCTAATACTTCAGCAACATGTGTAGAGCAAGCCTCTAAGTTCACTGTAGGAACATGTGAGTCAGGCAGTCCAGCAGTTACAGCCAAAGATTTTCTAAAATCACTGGAAAGCTCTAATATTTCCTTCCGCGTCTGAATCTGCTGAGCAGTATTGATAAAACGAGTCATTAAAACACCCACTTCATTTAGTCTCTCTGGCAAAGCCGCCTTATCATCAACATCAAATTTGCCTGTACCATTCTGAAAGGTTACCAAAACACCTCCAGGCTCATAAACAGCCCGAACCTTGCTAGTATTGGGTTGTCCAAAAGATTCTTTCCTAGTGTCAATTCCATAAAACAAGGATTTTAGCCCAAGTCTCGCAGGGCCATTTCGTTCCGGATCAAATACTGAAATCCCATCAGGTAACGGAATATCCTTATTTTCAATCATATTAATTTGGTTTTTTATCTATATTCTTATTTCAATATTTCATTATCAATCTTTAATTGTCGTAGCCGCTCTCTGACTTCTTCTATTGCCACTTCCATTTGGTCACGAGATATAACACCTTCTTTATAGAATTTTCTTAATCCTTCAATCTCTTCTCCTGCTTTTAATTTCTCATGCTTTAAAGCTTCTTCAGCTGTGTCTACTTCTTGCAACATGACAGGAATCGCCATAGTTTTACATTCAAGGTTTTTTTTGCTCATATTTTTAAGTTGTTAAATTATTTTTCCTTTAATAAGGATATAATCGTACATGTTCTACCGTTGCTGTCAACTCACACAGAGTATTCCCCTACCTCCTAAACCCCATCTCATTAAAATACTGCACCTCATCATTCGCGCCAAACAACATATCCTCATCAATCTTCCCAATACTCAAAAAATGCCTGAAAGTATCAAATGACTCAGCCAACTGCTCACGGGAAGCTCCTTCTCTGCAAAAATCCACGGAAAAACAATCCGCCTCCTCCTCGGCAATCATTTCCAGATATTCCTCCGGCAATCTCCTATCCTTTATTCTACTTTCAAAAATCATCTTTTCCGCCTCGGCCCCGCCGGAAAGAACATTCATCGCCACAAGAGACCTGCTCAAATCATCAAAATGAAGAGTTCCGTTCGCTCTGGTATAAAAAAACGGATAAAGAGGCGCCAAATCCGGAAAATAAATATTCGGATAAACCTTCACAACCCAGTACGGCTCAACAACATCAAGATATTGCTCATAGCTATTTATATCCTCAAACCCAAAATCCTCCAGCCTTCCATGGGTCACCTTCTTCTCACCAAAACTCGCCGTATCACTCGCGGGATCCAATACATATCCACCGGCCTGAATAATATTCTGAAAAACGCTTCTACCCCTGCTCTGTTTTATTCCCCAAGCCGGTTTCAAAATACCCCCTTCCTCTTTAAATTCATTAAGAACAGTCATGCAAGGCGCTTCTGATCGCCCGATAGCGCTCTTAAGAACTTTAAAAACCTGATCACTAATCAAATGACAACAACCGATAGGATAACGCCTCAAATCATAAACACCGGGAACAAGCTCTCGATCTTCGCCGGATTCAGCATCCTTCCTTAACATCACCTCAAATCTCTTATCAACAAGGTCCCTTATTTTAACCAATTGCCTTTCTATAATATCGACATTCGGAATAATGATACCGGTAGTCAAACGCTCCTGCGTTTCATCAACTTCAGCCGTATGTCTTTCATCAACCCAACTCTGCAATCCGTCCAACATAGTTGTTCTGTTAATTGATGCTCAATTATACAAGAAAAGTTTACAATGTCAACCACTTTCACGCTCTTTCCCCGATTGACTCGCCCAAAATTCCAGCCTATCATACGCGCACAACATACGCACACAATGAAAAAACCGCAAATATACTTGGATCATGCTTCGACCACACCTTTGGACCCAAAAGTTCTGAAGGCAATACTGCCATATTTTTCCGAAAAGTACGGAAATCCGGAATCTCTGCATGAAAAAGGTAAGGAAGCTTTGATAGCGGTCGATGACGCCCGCGAAACTATCGCAAAATTTCTAAACTGCCGATCAAGAGAAGTTATTTTTTGCGGAACAGCAACCGAAGCGAACAATCTAGCGATTTTCGGAACAGCAAGAGCAAACAAAGACAAAGGCAACCATTTAATTACAACAAAAATCGAACACTCTTCTGTTACAGAACCATTCAAACAACTCGAAAAAGAAGGATTCAAAGTAACATATCTGGATGTGGATAATGAAGGATTTGTAAATCCGGAAGACGTCGCACGTGCCCTGACACCAAAAACAACCCTCGTTTCAATAATGTACGCGAATAACGAAATCGGAACCATTGAACCTATAAAAAAAATCGGGAGAATTCTGGCACAACACAAAGCATATTTCCACACGGACGCGTGCCAGGCTGTCGGAGTGGAATCTCTCGACACAAAAGCTCTGAATCTCGATATGATGACCATAAATGGCAGTAAAATCTACGGTCCGAAAGGAATAGCCGTCCTCTACATAAAGCGCGACACAAAGATCGAGCCCCTCATCCACGGCGGAATGCATGAATTCAACATGAGAGCCGGCACCCACAACACACCGGCGATCGTAGGATTCGCGAAAGCATTCGACCTCATTCAAAAAAACAAAAAAAACGCCCACATAACAAAACTCCGCGACAAACTCATAGAAGGTCTGCTCTCCAAAATCCCCCGCTCCCACATCAACGGCCCAAAAGGTAAAACCATCAGCCACCGCCTCCCAAACAACATCAACATCACAATCAAAAGCATAAACGCACAGGAAGCCGTCCTCCACCTCGACGACGCGGGAATATTTGTCAGCACAGGCTCGGCCTGCAAAATGGGAACCCCTTCCCCATCAAACACACTAAAAGCTCTCGGCCTCCCCCGCCCCCAAACCCTAAGCACACTCCGTATCACGCTCGGCAAAACAACAACCGAAAAAGAAATCGATTACGTCATCCGCACCCTCCCAAAAATCATAGAAAACCTTAGAAACACATAGCCATTAACCCCTGCTACAAGCCAAAAACTACCTCTTTTGTAGACAACGAACCAAAATCCCACAGAGCGTCAACACCTTTTAAGGCTTTCCTCTTTTCACCCTGGAAACTCTCTGATAATATCCTAGTCACTACTAGATATTGTAGGTGTCAATAAAAACTACCTACTAGATATAGACAATTTTCCCTCTTTTCCCCTCATTCCTACGAAAAATGTCCACCGGGTGGTTTTTTTCACCCTTCGCGACCCTAATTCCCCCAATTTTCCTAACTGAACCCAAACTATGTCCCCAATCAAAAAAATTAAAAAACGAAACGGCAAAATCGCCGAATTTGACCAAGTTAAAATCACACAGGCCATCTGGAACGCAGCAAAATCCGTAGGCGGAACAGACAAAGACCTGTCAAAACAAATCTCAAATCAGGTCGCGGCCGTCCTCGAAGTCTTTTTCAAAGATGAATCGAACATACCGAACGTAGAGCAAATCCAGGACCTTGTTGAAAAAATACTCATAGAAGGAGGACACGCAAAAACGGCAAAAGCCTACATTCTCTACCGGGCGGAACACAAAAATCAGAGAAAAGCACAGGAAAACATCTTGGGAGGAAAAACAACCAAACTTCCATTCTCCACAAACGCCCTGAAAGTTCTGGCCGGAAGATATTTACAAAGAGACAAAGAAGGAGAAGTTTGTGAAAGCCCCGAAGAAATGTTTGACAGAGTGGCAAAAGCCCTCGCGAAAGTTGAAGAAAACTACGGCGCGGATCCACAGCAAGTCAGAGAATATACCGACAAATTCAAAGAAGCTCTAGATAATTTTGAGTTCATTCCGGCGGGACGAACACTCGCAAACGCGGGAGGAAAAACACGACTCGTCGCGAACTGCATAGTTCTACATTTCGATGACAGCATGGAGGGAATTTTCGAAACTCTAAAAAACGCCGCCCTCCTGCAACAAGCAGGCTCAGGCCTCGGATTCCCCTGGCACCTGCTAAGACCGGCGGGATACAGAACAACCCGAACACAAGGAATGGCATCCGGACCGGTTTCTTTCATGAAAGCATATA
>JAUVQE010000038.1 GCA_030598325.1 Nitrospirota bacterium
AAGAATAAGACTAATGGTGTTGAATAATCATCCACACATAACTTTAAACTTATGGAAGATCAAGAACAGCCAGAAAAAGAAATTCAGCCAGAAGCAACAGTTCAAACACCCATATCTCCACCAGAAGCTATCGCAACAATTGAAGGAGAATCGGATGAAACAGCTCAACAAATCATAGTAAGCGCCCAACCGGAAGATGAAGAAGAATTGGAAGCTCTATTGCTAGCAAAATATAAAGAACAATACGATAAGCTACCAACTGAGATACAATCTAGATGTATATGGACCGCAATTCAACACGAACTTCTTGCAAACAACTCAGACAAACTAAAACTTGCAATAGGCATGAGAAGAGGCGGAATACTCTTCGGAATAGATTCCAATAGTAGAGCTCTTTTTAAAGATTGTGGATCATTACCAATAAAGTATGGACGCCCTACTTCCTGTCCACCTGGGGGGACGAATAGATTAATAGAGATTAAGAGTTTTGAAGATTTAAAAAAGACTCAACCGGCAAGTTATTTTGAAACCAGGGAGAGTTTACATAGAGACGGATATGAATTATTCCCATATGAACAATCTCCCGATGGTAAACCTATTTTTAGTGATGAAATAAAGCAAGCAGAGGCACAAACAGGAGAAAAATTTGTTTATAGTTCAGGAGATCTTGACGGTTTTGAAGCAAGTTTTTTGGAGAACGGTGGCAATCCTTCCATATTAACGACTGCTGCCGTACATCGTGCCGGACGCTTGGATAATAATTGGAATGTTGCTCTAGCTAGAAACACTTATCCAAGGAATAGAAGTTCTCAATTCGTTACAGGAGTAATTCGTCTACTCCGAGTGTAAATTCACAAGCACATCTTTCACTTCCTGTGCAGACTTCTCCCATGAATACTTCTTCGCCAACTCTTTGGAAGCAGAAGAAAATCCTTCCTGATTTTTTTCCGAAATAATTTTTTCGAATGCCGAAGCAAGCGCGCCTTTCTGATCAATATTCACAAACAGAGCGCTATCACCTGCAACCTCACGATGCACCGGAATATCACTTAGAATAATAGGCGCACCACTATTCGCCGCCTCAAGAATAGGAATATTAAATCCTTCCTGAGAAGAAACATTCACAAAAGCCGTGCAACTTTTATACATTGCAGACAACGACTTATCTCCCAAAAATCCGGTGATTACAATGTTTTCCCCACCACCAAAACTCTTATAAAGCTTCGACCTGTGTAATTTTCCTCCAACCAGAACCAAAGGAATCTTCCCTCCATTCTTCAAATATTTTCCAAACTCCGCTCTCAAATATTCAACATTTTTCCTCTCATCATAGCCCCCAACATATAAGAAAAATTTCTCATCTTTCAGACTAAACCGCCTCAAAACTTCCTCGACATCAACTTTTGGAAGAATAAGTTTATAAAAAGGCGCCGCGTCATTATAAACCACCCGCACCCGCTCCGGCCCAACGCCACAAACATCAACAATATCCTTCTTCGAAACCTCGGAAACAGTAAAAATAACATCAGCCATCGCAACCGCCTTTTTTGACCGATGATGATACAACTTCGACATCAGCCCCCGACGATAACTTTTCCTCATCCACGGAATGCAATCATGAATAGTCACGACAGTCTTGATCCCTTTTTTATACCAGTCCTTTGTCCAGGGAGACGAAGGATAAGTAAAAAACGCAACATCCACTTTCTCCCTCTCAAAAAACTCGGGAACAGCAATCTGTTCCCACCAGGTCTTTTTCATTCCCTTAGTCCCCAGAAGCCTTTGCTTAATAACTTTCACAGTTACATTTTTTGGAAAAAGGAAATTTATTTTCTTAGGAACGACCAAAATATATTCATTATTGGGATCGATCTTCGCCAGCTCCCGGAATAAATTAAAAGTATACTGCCCAATCCCGGTATAAGGTTCACACAACAATCTCGCGTTTACTCCTATTTTCATTTTTTGTAATTAAGAATTAAATCGACCACAGCTTTTAGTCCGTTTTTGTAAGAAGAATCATAATTCGGCTCATTATTAAAAGTCAGCATAATATTATTAATAAAATCTTCCCGCGAAATATTTCCACTTATCATTGACCAACCAAATTTTCGCACAAAAAGCTGAGCATTTTCCATCTGATCGCCACGACTGGCCTCACCACTCAAAGGAATCACCAGTACTTTTTTCTTCAATAATGCCAATTCAGCCAAAACATTCGCGCCACCCCGGGTTACGACCATCTCCGACATCGCATACACATCCGCAAGCTCCGGTCCCAAAAATTCATACTGAACATAACCGCGCTTATTCACCCCAATATCCAAATTCCCTTTCCCGACAATATGAACTATTTGAAATCTCTTCACCAATTCCTCCAAAGAAGCACGAATCAGTTCGTTAATCTGCTCCGCCCCCTGACTTCCCCCGATAACAAGAACCACAGGTCGATGCTTGTCGAATCCGGTAAATCGAAAACCCGCTTCCGCGTTTCCACGAAGAATCTCGGAACGAACCGGCGAACCGGTATACTGCGCTTTTTTTGAAAACTTTTTTGGAAGATAAGCCAATGTCTCCTCAAAGCTCGTGCAAATCGTCCGGGCAAATTTAAAAGAAATCTTATTTGCAAGACCCGGAGAAATATCGGATTCATGCACAATTACGGGAATTTTCAACCAACGAGCCGCCATTACAACGGGCACACTCACATAACCGCCTTTACTGAAAACAACATCAGGCTCAAACGACTTTAAAAGTCTGCTCGCCTGGAAAACCCCAATAGGAACCCGAAATAAATCCACAAAATTTGAAATAGAAAAATATCTGCGCAACTTTCCGCAGCTCACGCCTTCATATCGAACACCGGCTGAAGATCCCGTCACGGACGGGACTCCTTCGACCATTTTCTCCTCCATTCCGCCACGGGATCCAATATACAAAATTTCGACTCCATCCTTACGCTTAAGCTCTTCTATAATGGCCAGATTGGGAATGACGTGTCCTCCTGTCCCTCCACCTGTTAGTACTATTCGCATGGTAAGTTGTATGTTTAGAAATATTTAATAAAATAGCAATTCCAATCAAAGACGCGACCAGCGACGACCCGCCATAACTCACAAAAGGCAGAGTAATCCCTGTCACAGGAGTCAGCGCTGTATTCACAGCAATATTAATGAAAGCCTGAATCGAAATCCAGGTCGTTATTCCGACAGCAAGATACATGTCAAAGTTGCTCGGGGCCCGATTCGCGATGCTGTAGCCGCGAATAGCAATTAAAAAATAAGCCAAAACTACAAATATTATTCTGATGAATCCAAGCTCCTCAGCCGACGCCGCGAAGATGAAGTCATCCGAAGCCTGCGGAAGCCAATACGATTTCTGAACACCCTGCGTCAAACCTTTTCCCCAAAAACCACCACTCCCCACAGCAATATTCGCCTGCTGGGACTGCCAGCAATAATCCTCAAGACACTCCTCCCCGACCCTCATAAATCCCTGAAACCTCTCCCGCACATGGGGCACCGCCGACACCACTACAATCGTAGCCACCATCGCCAAGAGAACTCCAAAAGCCAAATGCTTCACTTTTGCACCGGCAATAAAATAAATAGTAATCGCGATAATTCCAATAACCATCGCGGAACCATAATCATTCTGCAGAACAATCGGTAAAATTATCAGTCCGGAAATAATACAAAAAGGAAGAAATCCATTCTGAAAACTCTCAACCGACTGCCTTTTTTTCACAAGCCAATATGATAGATACAAAATAATCGCCAGTTTCGCGAATTCAGATGGCTGGAAAGAAGTATCAAAAATTACAAGCCAGTTGGTGGCAATCGTTCCAAAATCCTTCCCGGAAACAAGGACAAGAAAAAGTAAAATAATTACCGCCATATACAGAAAAATCGAAATTTTCTTCCAGAATTTCGTTGGTAGTTTAAGCGCGATTATAAACGCGACTATCCCCACAAATAAACGAAAAACATGCTTCTTGAAAAGCAGATAACAATCAACATTAGGATCACTGCAATTCGGATAAAGCACATCCGGCGCTGACAACGAGATGGATTTTGGCACGCCGATACTCGTAATCATAATCAGCCCGAAAATCAGCAAAAACAAGACCGCAAGCGCCAAAACCGTATCAAATTTAAAAATCTTTTTCATAAAATTCCGGAAAATTAAGCTACAAAATATTACTTGTTTAATTGTTTTTTATCAACTTTTATGCTTCATTATGAACATGAGAAAAAACACCCTGCAAACCATGGTGCTTGCCCTGTTATTGATTCTTCTGGACCAGTCGACCAAGTACCTGGCCACAAAATATCTGCCCTTTTCCAAAAACACCGGTATTGCTTTTGGCATCCCGATTCCGCAGGTGATTTTAATTATTACAAACATCGCGCTCCTCATAATAGTCATGTATATCGCAAAAAAAGAACTGAATTTCAATAACAAATACACACAAATACTGACAGCGGCAATCTTGGCGGGTGGGCTCTCAAATCTCGCAGACCGCCTCTATCACGGCTATGTAATCGACTTTATCCGCGTACCAATCTGGCCTTCATTCAATTTGGCGGACATATATATAACAGCCGGAATATTGTTGGTAATAATCTTTTATGGTAAAATCAAAAAGACTAAATAATACGCGAAGCCCGTCAGGGCATAGCGCAGTCCCGCCACCGGCGGGACCTTACTAACCAAAGTCTTATGGCTCAATTAGGTCCACCAAAAATATCGTTTCCACGTTTTCTACTGAAAATTTTAGCCGGAATGACAGGAGGAGTCATCGGAACACTGATTCTTCTAATGGTTTTCGTGCTTTCTTCCTCAATTCTTACGCCGGTTCTAAATCCACAGCCGGAACAGCTTGTAAGTCCGATTTTTATATTTTTCCTTCTGGTGATAGTTTTTCTGTCCACAACAATCGGAAATCTGTTAAGCACATTTCTGCTCTCATATACGGAACCGGACAAATACAAAAATAGATCTTCGGCAATTTATCAAACTTTTATTGTTCACATCATTATTTTTATCCTAATGGTGCCCGTCTACTTCATTACTTCCTCAATAGACGTCAAAATCACGATCTGGGCGGTAGCGTTGCATGTAATAATTTCCGCGCAAACAAGCGCTTTGATTCTCGAAATTGTATCTGACCGGAAATACGCGCTTGTGGGGCTGTATGGAGTGACGTTTTCAATACTAATCAGTGCCGCGGTAATATTTCTGATGGCAAAAGTAGTCACAAGTCCGACAATCTTGTTGTTCGCGGCTTTACCGGTAGTCTGGGGCTCAATAGCTTTCACTCAGAGCGTCGTAACAATGATTTATGGCTGGATAGTCGAAATCTATGACAAAGACTTCCTGGCCGCAGATACAGTCTACGGACAGGACTACGGAAAAAAGATAGAAAAGAAGGAAGAACCGAAAGCCAAAGACGAAACAGGAGCAGACTTCTTGAGGCACAACTAATAACGTCTTCTTGGTCCCCCGGATAATCGAAGAGAATCTTCCACCTCCCTTGCAATTGCCAAATCTCTACCACATTCACACTGAATAGCTTTGACTTCGGGGTCATCATTCAAGGCAATAAGCTCAAAACAATTTAAAACATTTCTTTTACAAGAGCAAACAACTTGCTCTACTGAAGACTGTCCTTCGCGCTCTATCCATCTTATTTTACCTGTATCTCCTACTTTATAACCATCACCATCAGGTTTAGAAAGATGGCCGAAACGAATATCAACTCTTGCAAGCATATCAGGATCGTCACCGAAAATTTTTCTATGAGAATCAACAAGGGTTTTTGCAATCCTATCCACACTCTCAAGGGCTTTATGAACTTCTTCTAAAGTTGGAAAATTTTTTCGTGCCTCTTCTAAAGCTGAAATTTTTTTCTCAGTAGGTAACATAATTAAAAGTTAAATAATTACGCCAGGAGAATAACCAGAAGATAAATATCTGTCAAGAACACGCTATTCTATATTTCCGGAAAGAATCTTCTGCATCGCCTCAACAGGAGCTTCCTTTTCAGTAAACAACTTAAACGCCTCAATAGCCTGATACAAAAGCATCTTATCTCCGGAAATAATCGTCTTTTCCAAATCCCGTGCAGTTTTCAATAAAGGAGTCATCAAAGGTTTGTAAACAATATCCATCACCGCATCAAACTTTTTCACGAAATCCTTTGAAATAAGGTCACTCAATTCAGCCTCGGGATTTAAAGTCCAAATAGAAGTCGCCTGAATCAAAATATCACCACCGGAATAGCTTTCTTCATCATCAAAACCTCCACTAATAACTTCAACACCAAACATCTCAGAAAATTCCCCGGCCAAACCAACAGCTTTTTCCTTATGCCTATTAAAAATCGCAACCTCAGCGCCCTCTTTCAACAATCCGTAAACCACAGCCCTCGCCGCACCTCCCGCACCAATTACAACCGCCCGCTTACCGCTCAGCCCTCCAACAACCTCGGTCAAAGCCTTATTCGAACCAATAAAATCCGTATTATACCCATACAAAAAACCGCCCCGATTCACTACACAATTCACCGCCCCGATCTTCCGCGCATCCTCATCAATCTCATCCAGATACAAAAAAACCGCCTCTTTATGAGGCAAAGAAACCGACAAACCACTTATCGGCTCATGCTTTACATTCTCCATAAATTCCGCCAAATCCCGCTCCAAAACATCATAAAACCTATATTCAGCATCAACCCCAACCGCCTTAAAAGCCGCCCCAAAAATCACCGGCGACAAAGAATGCCCAGCGGGATGAGCTAAAATTCCATACTTTTTCATAAACCGAAAATTATTCTTTCAATTTTTTCTCAAAATAATCGCCAACCTTCTCGATAGATCGCAAAACTTCAAGCGGCATCATCCAAACAGTAGTGTTTGACTGGTCAGAAGATAGATCATTCACAGACTGCAAAGTCCTCAGATGCAAAGCACCGGGAGCCTCCGCCAAAGTCTTTGCCGCCTTCGCCAAATTATCAGAAGCAATAACTTCACCCTCTGCCTTCACAATAACCGCCTTCTTTTCACGATCAGCCTCAGCGACCTTCGCCATTGTTCTCTTCAAATTGTCCGGTAACACGACATCTTTCAGCTCAACCGCCTCAACCTTAATTCCCCAGGGATCTGTAGCTTTATCCACAATAGTCTGAATTTTCTCAGCAATTTCTTCTCTTTTCTTCAACAACATATCAAGCGTCACCTCACCAACCGCGTTTCTCATAGTAGTCTGCGCAAGCTGACTAATCGCGTAATAAAAATTCTCCACTTCCAATATAGCCTTAGCCGCGTCACTGACTTTATAATAAATAACCGCGTTAATAGTCACAGAAATATTGTCCTCCGTAATAGCCTCCTGATCAGGAACATCCACAGCCTTTACACGAATATCGACCTTAGTCAATTTTTGGAAAACCGGAATCACAATTCTCCATCCGGGCTGACAAAGCGCGGAAAATTTACCAAAAGTAAAACGAACACCCCTCTCATACTGCTTGATCTCGCGGATACTGGACAAAATAAGCACCACAATCGCGATCCCCGCATAAATAAGAATATCTGCCGTATACATAGTTTTGAAAGTTAAAAAATATTTCCCCTATCCGCAACACTAGCAATTTCCCCCGGAAATTCCACCCAAAAGCCATTGAGAAAAAAGGCAAAAAATGGTAATATATACGGATATATATAGAAATGCGAGCGCACGGCGCGAAGGCCCGAAGGGTCATATCAACTAAAACAAACACATGCTTACAGCTTATGCGGTAACAGCGAATGCGGAAGAAATGGCCAGCGGAACAGCTCTGGAATTAGCCAAACTGTTCGAATTGGTAATCACAAAAATTCCGCTATGGATTGCCGCGGCAATAGTGATGGTTCTATCGATACTGGTCGCGAAAATCGCACGTAGAATAGTGATGAACAAGCTCGCGGAAAGAGGAATAGAAGAAGAGCACAAGGAACTTCAGATACTTGGGGGAAGACTTGCGTACTCGAGTACTTTAGTATTGGGAATAACCGTCGGACTCAAAATAGGAGGAATAGACCTCACCACGATCATAGCGGCGGCGGCATTTGGAATAGGTTTCGCGCTTAAGGATTTGATTATGAACTTTTTGGCGGGAGTAATGCTTCTTGTGAGCCGCCATTTTACAATCGGTGATTTTATCAGCGTAGGTGGAACACTCGGAAAAGTTGAAGAAATTCAGTCCAGAGTTACGATTCTTAAAGCTATTGATGGAACAAAAGTAATAGTTCCAAACGCGGAAATGTTCAAAAAACAAGTCACAAGTTTTACTTCGAATCCTTTCAGAAAAATAACTTTGGAGGTTGGAGTGGACTACAGACATAACCTTGAAAACGTCATAAAACTTTGTATGAGTGTGGTGAAAGGTACAAAAGGAGTTCTTTTGGAACCAAAGCCCGCGGTAGTGGTTAATGATTTTGGAGAAAACGCGATCAAAATAAAAATTAAAGCCTGGGTCAGTTCGACAGGCGGATGGATAAAGATAAAAAGTAATCTGGCAAAAGATCTGAAAAAGAAATTTGATGAATATGGAATTAAGATTCCATGGCCGATTAAAACAATTGCGAATGATAAAGATTCTCCTATTGAAGAAAAAGAATTTAAAGAACAGAGCCGTAGCGTACCCGCCGACGGCGAGTCAAAAAGTGAAACACCTGAAGTACAAAAAGCTCCTGCGACTCCGGTTATAACATCACAAACTCCGGTCGTTCCTCAGGAAGTTGAAACAGAAGAACAACCTCTTCGTCCTCTGGGAGAAAGAAAGTAAAAAAAAACCCGCCAGTGGCGGGAAAAACATAACCCCAACTATAATTAGTTTTATAGCTGAAAGCTTTTTTTTATGTTTGTTTTTATTTTCGGGAGACCAATCCTTCATTTTTACACACCTTGCTTCGGAAAGTTATTTTTGTCGATCCGACGACCGCCTGTTAATGCGAACTTCTACCCAATTAAAAACCGGGGAAGCCACCAGGCCCAACCACA
>JAUVQE010000036.1 GCA_030598325.1 Nitrospirota bacterium
AAAAATCCACCCAACCAAAAATACTAAACGTTCTGGTAATAATCATCATTGCCCTTGTCGGAGTAAGACAACTAACGCCAAAATTCGCTAAATACCTGGAAAGAAAAAGAGTTGAAAAAGAAAATATTGAAACAATAAGTCTGATAACAGAAGAAGACATAATCAAAGTCCCGAAAATAGTCATAACAACAATGCCCAACAGAGCTTATCTGGAAGTTCCATTTATCTGCCAGGCTCCGCTCGAAACGGAAGCAAATTGGGTTTTCCACGAAGAAAGCTGTGAAGAAGCCGCACTTCTGCAGGCATACCTATACGAAACCGGCCAAACAATGACAAAAGAGAAAGCAAATGAAGAAATTCTTGAAATGCTTGAATGGCAAAAAATGAATTGGAACGGACATTATGATATTTACGCAAAAGACGTAAGCAAGCTTGCTCAAGGATTTTATGGAATACCTGAATCAGAAATAGAGATAATTTATAACGCAAACATTGAAGACATAAAAGAACAAATAGCAGGTGGGTACCCCGTTATAGTACCGGTAACCGCTGATTATTTAGAAAATCCATACTATCTGTATCCCGGTTATCACATGCTAATAGCGATCGGATACACCGAAGACAAAATCATTACAAACGACAACGGAACAAAACGCGGCAAAGATTTTAGCTACAATTATGACAAATTCGAAAAAGCAATGAACGATGCAGGGGGGGATATAATAATTTTGAAATTATCTACTAGTACGAATTAAAAACACCAGAAATCTTCAAGTCATCATCTAAAACCTCATATTTCACGTTTTCCAAACTTTTCGCGGATTTCAACTTCGAAACACCTTCACCACCAACAACTGAAAGGGATTTTTCTCCACCAATAATCTTTGGAGCCTGATAAAAAAGCACTTTATCGATCAACTTTTCATCCCTCAAAAAACTATCTAATAATGATCCATGAACTCCGCTTCCACCTTCCACAAAAACACTCTGCACCCCCATTTTCACCAAATACTTCAAACTGGATTTAACAGAAATTCCACCATTCCCAAAGCTTTTTAATCTAATCCCAGCTTTTTTAAATTTTTCTATATTTTTCTTAGCAGCAATTTTACTGTGAAAAACAACCACATTTTCATCTCTAAAAATATTTTTATTCAATGGACACCTCAGTTTTGGATCAATAACCACCCGTAACAAATCTTTCTTTCTAAAATTCCCATGAGGAGCCAACTCCGGATCATCAGCGATAACTGTCCCAACTCCAACCATAACCGCATCACAGAAACTGCGCTCGCGCCGAGCATCCTTCCTGGATCTCTCACCGGTAATCCATTTAGATTCACCCTTGGAAGTCGCGATTTTTCCATCCAAACTCATACCGGCTTTCATCACCAAATAGGGAAGACCGGTAGTTGCCCATTTAATAAAAGGCTGATTCAATTCACGAATTTCACGAGCCAATTCAGTCCCAACCTTCAAAATCTCAACATCAATTCCATTTTTCTTCATATAAGCAATTCCTCGACCATTCACTTTCTTAAATGGATCTTTCATTCCGACATAAACCTTCTTAAAACCTGCCGCGGCAACAGCCTTGGCACAAGAAGGAGTTTTGCCATTATGCGCACACGGCTCAAGCGTCACATACAAAGAAGCATTTTCAAACAAAACAGGATCAAAATCCACAGTCACAAGACCGGTTTTCTTCATCAACTCCTTCATTGCTTTTATCTCCGCGTGCTCATCGCCGGCTTTTTTATGATATCCTTCAGCAACAACTTCTCCACCCTTTACAATCACAGCCCCCACACACGGATTAGGCGAAGTAAATCCCAAACCTTTTTTCGCGAGCTCCAAAGCTCGTTTCATAAAAACCTGATGCATAACAACAAAATTAGTTACTAGACGACACTTTTAACACAAAATGCTTTTTTTGACAAGTGTAAGAGTCTAAAATTTTAAAAAAACTCTCGCAGAAACAATCCGCAAGGTTTTCGACTCTACACCTCCTTCAAAATATGTCCCATTTTATCCTTTTTTGTTTTCAAATATGAATGATTCCGCGCACCCGGAGAAATCTCCAAAGGCACCCTCTCAACTATCTCGATTCCATAACCTTCCAAACCTACAACTTTAGTAGGATTATTAGTCATCAAGCGAATCTTTCTAACCCCAACATCAGCCAAAATCTGCGCTCCAATACCATAATCCCGAAGATCAGCCCCAAATCCGAGTTCTTTGTTCGCGTCAACAGTATCCATCCCATGCCTCTGCAGTTCATAAGCCTTAACCTTATTCACCAAACCAATTCCACGCCCCTCTTGCCTCATATACAAAATCACACCATTACCTTCATTCGAAATTTTCTCCATAGCCTTGTCCAATTGTCCTCTACAATCACAATTTTCGGATAAAAACACTTCACCTGTAATGCATTCACTCTGAACCCTGACCAAAATATTATCAGTAATATCTCCTTTAATAAGAACAATATGTTCAGCTCCGTCAGTCTTACTCTTATAAATTTTCATATCAAATTCACCAAATTTCGTAGGTAAAACTGTTTCCGCGACCAATTTCACCAGTTTTTCAACTTTATGACGATATGCAATCAGATCTTTTATTGTAATAATTTTAAGAGAATGTTTTTTCGCGAACTTAAATAAATCATCTTTCCGCATCATTTCTCCATCATCAGCAGTAATTTCACATATAAGACCAACAGGGGATAGACCTGACAATTTAGCCAGATCAACAGCCGCTTCCGTATGACCCGCGCGAACTAAAACCCCGCCTTTTTTTGCTTTCAATGGAAAAATATGCCCGGGACAAGAGAAATCATCTGCTTTAGATGAATAATCCGCAATGGCTCGAACTGTTTTAGCTCTATCAGACGCTGAAATTCCTGTAGTTGTATCGTGTTTATAATCAACTGAAATAGTAAATCCGCATTTCATGGATTCCGAATTTTCCTTAACCATAGGTTTAAACGAAAGCCTTCGCGCAATATCGCAGTCCACAGGAACACAAATAAGCCCGCGCCCTTCCTTTGACATAAAATTCACCGCATGAGAAGTCGCGCTTGAAGCGGCCATAACAAGATCTCCTTCATTTTCCCTATCTTCATCATCAAGAACCACGACCATTTCGCCGCTAGCAACAGCTTTCAGAGCTTCTTCAATCCTGTTAAATTTGGACATATATATAAACTAAATCGCAAATCGCTCAAACTCCTCAACCGTAGCACTCGCCTCGCTAAGCAAATTTTCAATGGTTTTATCCGGATCTTTCACGAAAGATTGCTTAAGTAACGCATTTTCTCCCCGAAATTTATTTTCCTTACCCATCATAATTTTCTCAATAATTTCCTCGGGCTTCCCTTCCTTTTTCAATTGATCCGTCCAGATTTCTTTCTCCCTATCAACTAACTCCTGAGAAACTTCTTCCGGAGAAATAACATCGGGATTCGTAGCCGCAACATGCATAGCAATATCACGTGCAAGTTCAGGCGAACCTCCGGAAAGAGATACAACCACTCCAATTTTCTTATTTGAATGAACATAATCTCCAAGCGTTTTCCCTTCAACAACTTTCATACTTCCAATTTTTATATTCTCTCCCAACTTCAAAACGGCATCTTTCACTTCGGGAAGATCCCTATCTTCAGACTTAATTTCCCCCTTCAACAATTTATCTGCCAAAGTCTCCACAACATTAATAAAATCATCACCCTTGGCCACAAAATCAGTTTCACACTGAAGCTCAACCATTGCTGATTTTCCATCTTCGGATTTTATAACTACAACACCGTTTGCGGTAGTTTTCTCCGCTCTGTCTTTTGCCTTTGCAATACCTTTTTTACGCAACACATCCACCGCTTTATCACAATCTCCATCGACTTCTTCCAAAGCTTTTTTACAATCCATCATGGAAACACCGGTTGCCTCGCGCAGTTCTTTAATTTGATCAATACTTACAGCCATAATTTTTTAAAATTAAATAATATCTATTTATTTTGATTAATTGGCGGTTCTGTCGTCTTTTTTTCTTCAGATTTCACTTCCTCTTCCTTTTGCTCTTTTGTCTCTTCACCTTTTGGAGCTACACTCGCCACTCCCTCAGACTTCTTCCCGGTAAGAAGATTAAAAAGATAATATTCCGGTATTTTCATCGCCAACTGCCCAAGAATGGGAATCTTTGTCTCCGCCTTATTATACGCAATAAACATTCCGGATCCATGCAAAAGTAACACAACTCCCCAAAGCATCAAGCTCAAAGTCTGACTAATAAGCGCAATCAAAATCGTTACAAACCACAAACCAAACAACGCCAAACCCTGCCTCGCATGAAACAGACAAAACTTACTACCAACTTTTCTGACGGAAGCCAGGGCGCAAATCACAACATTAAAAATAGGAATGTAACAACTTATTGCCCACTTCCTATCACTATCAACCATTATTTTTTGGTTTTAGTAGGCTTTTTCAATACTTCTCCAATTCTTCCGAGCAAATATTTCAATGATTTCATTGCATCATCATTTGCGGGAATAGGATAATTAATATTACTGGGGTCTGAATTTGAATCAATCAGACCAACAACAGGTATATCAAGCTTATTTGCCTCTTTAACAACAATCTTATCCCTCACAACATCAACCACGAAAACCGCCTCAGGCCTGGATTTCAACTCCGAAACACCACCTAGAGAAGTCTGTAATTTATCTATTGTTTTTCGCAAATTCGAAGCTTCTTTCTTTTTATATTTCTCAAATTCACCCGAGGCCTCCTGCTCTTGCAAACTAGCAAGATATTTAATCCTTCTTTTGACAGTAGGAAAATTGGTCAAAAGACCGGGAATCCATTTTTGTGTGACATAAGGCATATTACAACCATTAGCCAAATCCCCTACAAGCTTAACTGACTGGGGCTTGGTGCTCACAAATAAGATCGTTTTCCCCTCCGACATGATCTTTGACATAAAAGCAAGCGCGTCATTCAAGCAATTCAGCGTTTTCTCCAAATTTATAACGTGAATGCCCGAAAGTTCGCCATAAAGAAACTTTTTCATTTTAGGATTCCATTTCTGAGTCCTATGTCCGACGTGCACAGCACTATCAAACATTTCCTTCAAAACCTTATCGGTAACAGTAGTTGTCATAATTTTTTCAAACTTGAATTTAAAAGATTTCAGCGGTAATCTAATGAAAACCAACGATAAATGCAAGCAAAAAACTGCTGAATATGGACGATATCAAAAAAATTCGCGAAGAAATATCCGAAATAGATAAAAAAATCGCAAAATTACTCAAAAAAAGACAAAAAAAAGTCCTGCAAATAGGAAAAATCAAAATTTCGAAAAATCTTCCCATAACAGACAAAGACAGAGAAGAAAAAATACTATCCTCACTGGAAACCGATTTCGAAAAAGCAATATTCAAAAAAATACTTACAGAATCACGAAAAATACAACTCTAAGGTTTTGACTTAAAAGCCCTTTTTTGCTATAATAAACTAACGAAATTAAAAAATATGAAAGAAAATACAAACAAAAACACAAAAATAACTATTACTTTGCCGACAAACGCATATTTTATGTCCGGAATCCGGGATTTTACTTTAAACATGATAAAAAACACCACGAATTTTCCGGAAAAATGGGCATTCCGATTTCAATCAGTTGTAGACGAATTATGCAATAACGCCATCGAATACGGATCCGCGCCCGGAAGCGAAATCCGAATAAATTTCATTCACAAAAAAGATGAATATATTGAAATTCAGGTAGAAGATACAGGCACGGGTAAGAACAAAATCACCGCGGAACAACTAAAAAAACTACTCGAAGAAAGAAGCGCTCCAGGATATAAATTTACAGGAATCCGGGGAAGAGGACTTGTGAAAATAGTGGGGGAGTGGACAGATGAATTAAATTTTGAGGACCGAAAAGAGGGAGGAATAAAAATAACAGCAAAAAAATTCCTAAAAGATGCCAGACAAAAAGAAACAGGCATCGCACAACCATCTAATCAATTAGTAATTAATTAATAAACATACCTATGAGTGAAACAACTATAACCATCGATGACGCCGAAAACGGCATAAAAATTGCTCACATCTCGGGACAACTGGATGAAAGCAATGTGGACGAAAAAATCCAGGATCTCTACAAAGTGGTTGAACAAAACCCCAAAGGGCTAAAACTGCTCTTTGATCTGGAAAAACTGGAATACATGAACAGCAAATCCATTGGATATTTAACTGATCTCTACGGAAAAATAACCGAAGCAGGAGGTAAAGTCGCTATTGCCAAAGCAGCTCCGAACATCATCGACATACTACAGGTAGTGGGGTTAACCCAGTTGATAAACTCATACGACACTCTTGACGAAGCTAAAAACGCTTTATCAGCGGAAGCACCAGCGGAACCACAAGCCACTCCTGCACAGGAAGCACCGACAGAACCTGCTCCTCAACCGGAGGAGGCGGAAGCACCAGAGGCGGAAGCACCAGCAGAACCCGAAACTCCATCTCAACCAGTAACAGAAGCAGAACCTGCAGCAGAAGCACCGACAGAAACCGAAACTCCAGCTCAACCGGCAACAGAAGCACCAGCGGAACCCGAAACTCCAACTCAACCGGAAGCAGAAGCAGAAGCACCAGCAGCAGAAGCACCAGCAGCAGAAGCACCAGCAGCAGAAGCACCAGCAGCAGAAGCACCGACAGAACCCGAAACTCCAGCTCAACCGGCAACAGAAGCGCCAGCGGAACCTGCTCCTCAACCGGAGGAGGCGGAAGCACCAGAGACGGAAGCACCGGCAGAACCTGCCACTCCGGAAGTTTCAGCTGAACCAAGTACACCGGAAACCCCAGCAACACCGGAAGCCCCAGCAGAACCCGCTCAACCAGCCCCTGCTGAAACCCCAGAAACACCAGCCAAGCCAGAAACAGAAGAAGGAACATACAAATTCGGACAATAAACAAATATAAATGAGTAAAGCCAAATGCTTTCTAATCCAATATTTCTTCTAGGAATATCAACAATCGCAGCAGCAATCCCTGCTGCAATCTGGCTTTACATACTATTCAGCAAGCAGGAAAAGAGTAAAAAAACAGTAGCACTGGTATTTTTGCTGGGATGCCTAACGGCTCCCGCACTTCTCGGATTACAATACGTGTGGGATATTTTCCCGAGATTCAATCTCGCGACTTTTGTTGAAGAAAGTTTTCAGACTCAGGCAAATATGTACATAGCCATGTTTGTATTATTTGGAGCTCTGGAAGAAATCATAAAACATTATGTAATCCGATCGGTCGACAAAAGAACCGTTCTGGTCAAAACAATAGGAGACGCAATTCGATACAGCCTGGCGGCGGCACTCGGTTTTTCTTTTACCGAAAATATTTATTACCTTTACGAATTCTGGCCAAGCATATCCACAGGCCAATTAGTTGGAATGTATATGTTCAGATCAATTTTCACAGCCTGCGCACATATGATATTTTCCGGAATTTTCGGATATTTCTACGGAATAGGAAAATTTTCAATCGAAATTGTAAAACAGAAAAAATTAATCGGAAAAATAAGTGGATTTTCGAAATTTATCGCAAAAACATTCAACCTGCCATTAAGTCACGCCTACCAACAACACATGATAATAAAAGGTCTATTCATCGCAATAATAATGCACGCGGCCTACAATTATCTTCTACACTTCAACATTATTTTACCGGTAATAACTTTTGTAATTCTAGGCTACATTTATCTCAGATACCTGCTTAGCAGAAAAGCCGGACACCTGGTCTTAGTAACCGATGTATCCGAAAAATCAAAGTCGACATTAGCTAAAAAAGATGAAGATGTTGTTGTTGAATTACTGGGAATGTGGTTCAAAGAAGGTAAATACGTAGATGTGATGCACATTTGCGAAAGACTTTTGGAAAGAGATCCGGACAACAACGTAGTAAAATTATTCAAAGCAAAAGCAATGGATAAAATGGATGACAAAGATACCTATAAAGCAATATTGGGAACAGTTTTAAAGACAAAAGAAGAACTATCCGCAGATGACAAAAATATTATTTCAAAATACACAGCCGAAAAGGAAAAACAAAAAAAAGGAAATAAAACACAGGCACAGCCTCCAAAAACTCCCAAGCCAAAAGACAAATCTCCAAAAAACAATGAAGGCTTTTACAAAATCAGATAATGCTATAATATGCTCCTGATGAGCCTATCAAAAGCAAAAATCGCATTGGTCTTTGACTGGATGACCAACCCGGGAGGAGCTGAAAAAGTAAACCTGCTTTTGCATAAAATGTTTCCGGAAGCACCAATTTTCACATCCATTTTCAATCCCAAAAAATTAAAAGGATTCGAAAATGCCGCAATCACAACATCATTCATTCAACATCTCCCATTTTCCAAAACAAAACACCAATTATATCTAAACTGGATGCCGTATGCTTACGAACTTTTCGATCTCAGCAGTTTTGACATAGTAATTTCAAGCTCTCATTCCTGCGCAAAAGGGATTATCACAAAACCCGAAACCCTGCATATCTGCTATTGTCACACTCCAATGAGATACGCTTGGGATAATTGGCATTCTTACATTCGCGAATACAAAATGAACCCTATCCTTAAAAGCATCGGCAAAAAACGCATCCACAAACTCAGAATGTGGGATCGAGTTTCTGCTGATAGGGTTGATTATTATATTGCGAATTCCAACACAACCAAAAAAAGAATAGAAAAATATTACAGCCGACAATCAACAGTCATTTATCCAATGATAAAAGCCTCCGATTACAAAATCGCGAAAAAGACAAAAGGCTACTTCCTGGCAGTCGGACGACTCATTCCATACAAAAAATTTGATTTGATTGTGGAAACATTCAATAAAATCGGCCTACCTTTGAAAATCGCGGGAACAGGAATGATGGAAACGGAACTCAGACGCCAGGCAAAAGGGAACATAGAATTTTTGGGCTATGTTCCGGATAAAGAATTGGAAAATTTATACAGCGAATGCGAAGCTCTGATTTTCCCTCAAATCGAAGATTTTGGAATAATACCGCTGGAAGCAATGGCGGCGGGAAGACCTGTAATAGCCCTCAAAGAAGGGGGAGCGTTAGATACCGTTGTAGAAGGAAAAACAGGAATATTTTTTGAACAACAAACACCTGCGCATTTAAAAAAAGGGATTGAGGAATACCAAAAAACCAAAAAGAAATTCAATCCGGAAAAAATCCGGGAATACGCGAAAAAATTCGACGAAAGCCAATTCAAAAAGAATCTTCTATCCTACTTAAAGGAGAAATGGAAACATTGGCAAAAAACTACATCGTAACAAGACCAATCACAATATTCACAATCGCCCAAGCGGTTAACACCAGAACCAAACCGATAATACTGTTCTTAATGGCGTTTTTCCCCTTATCTTTATCATCGGAAAGTCCCGCAAAAAGATATA
>JAUVQE010000053.1 GCA_030598325.1 Nitrospirota bacterium
CCACCAACCGCCAAAAGCCCGGCAATCCCTATAATAAATTCAAGCACATACCGAATAAAAAACGGAACCATCCACATCTTTATATCTCCGGTAGTAATCGCACATCCTAATATTTCCGTATAACTAACTTCAGAGTCCCTATCACCCGTCCAAATTGTCATATCTTTTTTTCTTTTTGCAATATAATCCTTTATGGTTTCTACAGGCTGATAATTCACATACCTCATAACATACTCGCAAGCTTTAACCGGCATATCACCGGCAGAAGGCAAAATCGTAGAATGGACCCCCGTATCATCAGTTGGAGTCGCATCTCCAGCAAATGTAACAAAACTCATAAATGGCAAACAAAATAAAACAACCAAAACACTCGCTAAGACTCTACTTTTAGAAAAAATCCTCATATTTATATTTATTTTCGCCTTTATTATACCACAAACACTTGCTCTTTTACACTCTTGATATATAATCATCTCACTCTTAAAAGCAAAAAAATGAACCCCGCGCCTCTGATCGCGATAGTTGGACGGCCAAATGTAGGAAAATCCACACTTTTCAACAGATTAATTGGAAAACGCCACGCCGTAGTTGCACTGGAAGCGGGAACAACTCGTGATAGAATTTCGCATAGACTGGATATAAACAGTTACGAAACACTTCTCGTAGATACCGGCGGAATACAACACGGATTACAAAAAGATATCGAAGAAGACGTCCAGACTCAGGCCAAAATCGCAATCGAAGAAGCGGACATAACGGTATTTGTAATAGATTCCGCGCAAGATCTGACCGTAGATGATTTTGCCGCGGCAGACATTTTAAGAAAATCCAAAAAGCCGATAATTTTAATAGCGAATAAATGCGATAATCCAAAAATAGAAGCAAATACTTATAATATTTATGAATTGGGATTCGGCGAACCATTAATAGTCTCCGCAATACATAAATTGGGAATAGAAAATCTGCAGAACGAAATAATCAAAAAATTAAAAGAATTAAAATTCAAAAAACCTACAAAAAGCTCAACAAAAATAAAAAAAAAAGCCACAAATATTTGCATCCTCGGCCGACCTAATGCGGGAAAATCTTCGCTCATAAATGCAATCATAAACGATCCTCAAAAATTAATTGTTTCCGACATTCCCGGAACAACAAGAGATTCTGTGGACACGGAATTTAAATACAACGACAACCTCTACAATCTCATCGATACAGCCGGAATCAGAAGGCCCGGAAAAATTTCCAGAGGAATTGAAAAATTCAGCGTTTTAAGGGGATTTAGATCTATAGAAAGATCAGACATTGTCGTTTTATTAATAGACGGAAACGAAAGAATTTCATCACAAGACTGCCAGATAGCTTCGTTCGCACTGGAAGCCGAAAAAGGTTTGATAATAGCGATAAACAAAATAGATTTACTCGAGAAAGGAGAGAAACAACGAGAAAAAATTCTCAGAATATTGAAAAAGAAATTTCAATTCATACCATGGGTTCCAGTCGTATTCATTTCCGCAAAAAACAAAAAGAACACTTACGAAATTCTAAATCTATCCGACAAAATAATGGAAGAACGCCAAAAACGAATAAAAACAGCAGAACTAAATTCATTTTTACAAAAAATCACATTCAAACATAAACCCGCAAGCACAAAAGTCAAAAAACCTAAATTCATGTACGCCAGCCAGGTCGACATCGCACCCCCAAAATTCGTCCTCTTCTTCAAAAACGCCACACATCTCCATTTCTCATACCCCCGCTACCTCGAAAACAAAATCCGGGAAGAATACGGCTTCAACGGCACATCAATCCACCTAAAAATAAAAAACAAGATCGAAGGAAAACAATTAAACAGATAAAAACTTCTCCAAATCCAATTTTTCCTCCCTCCCATAAGCATCAAACCATTTTTTCCGATACTCACGCCTCCTGTCTATATTATGAAATTTGAGAATATGATCCTCTACGACTAAACTAGCTATACTCAAATCCACGTTCTCAGTTTTTTTATTCGCTCGCTTAATCTGCCATTTTTTAAGTACACCTTCAATCTTATCCCCAAACCACCCTCCTAAAATCCATTCAAAAATCTTACTCAAAATTCCACCACCCCCAATCACTCTACTTTTATCCATCTCAAAATCATTCTCAAAATATCGCTTCACCCATTCGTTCTTTTCCAAAAATTCCTCAGAAACACCATCGTCAATAACCGGAAACATAGTCCTCACCCAAAAAGCCAGATAAATATCGTTATCAATTGCGATTTCCTTCATATCCATCCCGTCCTCATCAACAAAAAAACTCAGACAAAACCGACCGGCGACCTTTCCTCCATGCCTCCGAACACCCATAACATGCAACAAAAAAGTCACAAACAATCGAACAATAAAAAGCCGCCCCCTTTTCGCAATAATAAAAAGATCAATATCGCTCCGCTCATCAACTTTCCCAAAAGCCAGATTATTACAAACAGCAACCATCCGCAAAAAAGGCACAATCCGCAATACCCCAACATACCGCCTCACACGCCTCCACAATTTTTTTTCTATTTCACTATTCATACTGGAAAAGTATACTATTTAAGCCACATTGCACAATACTATGACGGAAATCAAAAAAATCCTGAAAGATCTCCCACATTCACCCGGTATCTATAAATTCATCGATACCGACAAAAACATCATCTACATAGGAAAAGCAAAAGACCTCAGCAAAAGAATAAAACAATATTTTCAGAAAAATTATCAACATTCCACCAGAACCAAAAAACTTCTCGAAAAAACGGAGGACATAAAATTCACAGAAGTGGATAGTGACCTGGAAGCCATTATCCTCGAAACAACTTTAATAAAAAAACATCAGCCAAAGTACAACGTCTTGATGAAAGATGGCAAAAATTACGTATATATAAAAATTACGGATGAAGATTTTCCGCGAATCCAGATTGTAAGAAAAGTGGAAAAAGATAACGCAAAATATTTCGGACCAAAAACCGCAGCGAATAAAGTAAAAGAAACATTCAAAGTTTTGAAGAAAATACTTCCATTCAGGCATTGCTCGCTCGATATCAAATCTTTGGGAAGAAACAAGGTCAAAGTCACAAAAAAAACCATCAAATACCCGTGTCTCGATTTTTATATAAAAAAATGCGCCGCTCCATGCATAGAAAAATGCACGAAGGGGGAATACGGCAAAATAATTAAAAATGTGGAAAATTTTCTAAAAGGCAAAGCGGGCGAAATCCTAAAATCCCTTAAAGAACAAATGCAAACCTTCGCAGAAACAAAAGAATTTGAAAAAGCCGGAAAAATACGGGACAAAATCAAAAAAATCGAAGAAATCTTAGAAAAACAAAAGGTCTCCGATCCGAATCAATCAGACAAAGACATAATAAACTACTGCGTAATCCGCGAAAAAGCATACTTCAATTTATTCCAGATAAGAGACGGCAAACTTATAAATCAGGAAAACTTCATCCTTTCCGCGAAAAATTCCGACGACACAGACAATCAAGAAATTTTGGAATCATTCCTCAATCAATATTACCAACTGGCAACCGACATCCCCAAAGAAATCCTAATTCCGCACATTATCGAAAACCAAAAAGAACTGGAAAAAATAATAAAATCAAAATTCAAAATCCCAAAAATAGGGACAAAAGAGCGCCTTTTGGAAATGAGTCTAAAAAACGCCCAAATCTACGCCGACAGGAACAAACCAAGCTGGCGGGTAGAAAGCCAATCAACCGAAAAAGCTATAAAAGAATTGCAAAATATTCTCAAACTCAAGGACCCGCTAAAAAGAATCGAATGCTATGATATATCACACCTAAGCGGCACAGACACAGTAGGATCAATGATCGTCTTCACAAAAGGGGTCCCTGACAAAGCCATGTACAGAAAATTCAAATTAAGGACAATCGACGGAAAACCGGACGACTACAAATCATTGGAAGAAGTCCTCACAAGAAGATTCATGAAAATCACAAAAGAAATCGAATTCAAAGATTACAAATTCAAGCGTGCCCGCAAAAAAGACAAAGAATTCATCAAAAAACACAACGAAGACCCGAAGGGTCATGCCACGGGCCCCCGTCAGGGGAGCGGCCGCGACCCCGATAAAACAAAAAAACAATTCTACATTCTCGAAAAAGCCAAAAAAATCCGCGGATTCATCGCAATCCATGAACATTCAGAAAAAATATCGGAACTCACCAACCTCTGGCTCTTAAAAAGCGAAAGAGGGCGCAAACTCGGTTACAAACTCATCAAAAACGCCATAGAAAAAGCCAAACCCAAAAGAGTCTACGCAGTATGCTCCGAACAAATAAAAGAATATTATTTATTATTCGGATTCGAGGAAATAAAAAAATTCCCAAAAGAATTCGGAAAAATAATCAAAAACAAACAAAAAAAATATAAAGAACCTCACACCTGCATCGTCTACGACAAATTAAAACACAAACCCGACAAATCATTCTCACTCATACCCGATCTAGTGGTAATCGATGGGGGAAAAGGGCAACTTTCAGCCGCCAAAAAAGTATTCAAAAAACTAAATCTAAAAGTCCCATACATCTCACTCGCAAAAAAACTCGAAGAAATTTTCTTACCAACAAAGAAAACATCCATTATACTGGAAAAGAACAACGAAGCTCTTCACCTCCTCCAGCGCACAAGAGATGAAGCTCACAGGTTCGCAATCAGTTACAACAAAAACCTGCGGTCCAAAAGATTCAAAAGATAGCCCCCAAAATAGCCTCCTCAAAAATAACCCCTCATTCATGAAAAAACTGCTTAGCTCAATATTAGGGATAGTCATATTCTTCAGTATAACCGTCGCGCCTTCAAACGCCATTGACTATCAATCAACAATATCCAGCGTTGTTCTGGTGGAAATAATCGACAGCCTTAACGACTACTACACGGGCTCCGGCTTCCTGATAAGCAATGACGGCGTCATATTAACAGCGGCTCACGTAATAATGGACTACAAGACCAGAAGACCCGCGGACTACATCAACATTTGCATGGTTGAAACGGAATACGAAGCACCCGACTGCAAATTTTCAGCAAGAGTCCTCGCATACGACGAAGACTTGGATCTCGCCCTCTTATATCCGGCATATGAACTGGATAGAAACTACAATGAAACAGGGGCATTTCTCGAAATAGAAGATGTCCAGGCAATGGAACTACCATACGTAGACTTTTCAGATTACCTACCCGCACTTGGAGACGACTTAAGCATACTCGGATATCCAGGAGCAACCGGCACGGAAAGCATAACATTAACAACCGGCTCAACAAGCGGCTTTGAAGTACTGGCAAACGATATCGTCTGGAAAATAACAACAGACGCGACAATCAATCCTGGAAACTCCGGTGGACCGGCTTACAACGAAGACGAAAGAGTTGTAGGTGTTGTAACGGAAATTTCCCTGGACGGAATGGGAGGAAATTACGGATATATTATTTCAAATGAAGTCATACTGCTTTGGTTCCTCGAATTGGTGGAAAACGGAACTCTCAATGAAGGTTTTGTTGAAAACATATTTTCGAATGACTACGTGGAAAATTTTGAAGCCTACGATTATGATAATGTAGAAATATTTTTGGATGTAGAGCTCACAAGTCCGAATTCAGAAGCCATAAATTTTCTAAAAAACAGCGGAGTAATTTCGGGATATCCCGATGGAACATTCAAACCGCTTCATCCTTTAAACAGAGCCGAACTATTAAAAATTCTGATAGAGGGAATAGGGTACTCTCCCAACGAATCAACGTATAAAAATTGCTTCCCCGACGTAAAAGAAGATTGGTACGCAAGATATGTATGTTTTGCAAAAGAACAGGAATGGGTAACAGGATACCCGGATGGAACATTCAAACCGGCAAGCAAAGTAAACAAAGTGGAAGCGATCAAAATGCTGTTAGAGGTTTTCGAAATGGAAACAGAGACCCCAAAATCAAAACCTTACACGGACGTTCCAATGGAAGAATGGTACTCAAAATACATATATACCGCGAAACAAATGGGAATTCTGGAAGAAAAAGGAACGGTTTATTGGCCGGATGCGGACATCACAAGAGGACAAATAAGTGAAAATCTATATAGACTAATAATATATTGGGTCCACTAAAGATTGTTTTACCCAATCATCCAAAGGCAATTTTTCCTCATATATCCTCAAATCATGAATATTTGCCTTGAGTTCAGGGTGTTTCGGCATAAACATACTGCAACTGTCTTTGCATGGAAGTTTTGAAATTTCAAAAGTCCCGATTTTCTCAGCAATTTTAATAATATCTTCCTTATCAAATCCAATTAAAGGCTGAAATACCGGAATCTTAGAAGCATCATGAATAGCAAACATATTCTCGGGCGTCTGCGAAGCAACCTGCCCATAATTATCACCGGTAATTAAACCTTTGGCCTTTTCTTTTTTTGCTATAGCTTCGGCAATCCGGAGCATCATTCTTCGATAAATAACAGTCCTGGGTTTAGCGGGAACATCTCTGTTCACCGCGATTGCTTTTTGAATTTTCCCGAAAGGAATTAAATAAAGTTTTGTATCAAATTGATATTTACTCAAAAGTTCGACAATTTCTTTTGTCTGATTCATTTCTTCCTTATCGGTATAAGGATAACCGTGAAAATGCACAAAAATCACCCTAGCACCACGCCGCATCATCTGAAAAGAAGCCACCGGTGAATCTATTCCCGAAGAAATCAAAGAAACAAGCTTTCCCTGA
>JAUVQE010000050.1 GCA_030598325.1 Nitrospirota bacterium
TCCTCGTAGGCCATATTGGGATAATTCGAATCCGGAATCTTGCTGAAATCCACATCCGCCCCCAGCACATTCGCCGCACCACTCGAAAGATCCAGCGTGTCGGGAAGGTCAAGCGCCATATTGTCAGCAGTAGTTGGATCCTTCGCAAACCGCGGCAAATAGTCATTTACAACAACCTCCGACAACACAACCACGATAATCACCGTCAATATAACTGTAAAAACTGTGAATCTTTTCATGAAAGAATGAGTGTGAAATATTTCCTCCTAAGATTAAGAGAAATAGGTGGAAAATGCAAGATTGGAAATTTACTTTTTCTTAACTTGCGTAAAATCAAGCTCAACAGGGGTCTCTCGACCGAAGATTGTAATAAGAACTTTTACCTTACCTTTTTCCTCATCAATAGTATTGATAATTCCCTCGTAATTAGCGAAAGGACCATCCAAAACCACAACATTATCATCGATAACAAAGTCAATTTTGAACTTCGGTTCAGCTTGTCCCATATGCCTCTTTATCACCTTAAATTCCTCAGGAGAAACAGGAACGGGGATAGTCCCACTTCCCACAAATCCGGTCACATTTGGAGTATTTCGCACCACATACCAACTATCATCATTTACCACCATATCAACCAAAACATAACCAGGGAAAATTCGCTTTTCCTCGGTCACAGGTTCACTTTTTTTAATAACAATCTGAGTTTCTTTCGGAACAACAACATCAAAAATCAGATCCTGCATTCCAAGAGACTCAATACGTTGCAAAAGCGCTTCACGCACAGCATCCTCATACCCGGAATAAGTATGAATCGCGTACCAATTTCGACCTGTACCTGCAACTTGTCTTGCCATTTTATTATCTTAAATAAAGTAAATAGTCGTACATAAGGCTAAAGAAATAATCGAAAGCTCCCAAAAGGGTAGCAACGATTACACAGAAAATCATAACTATAATTGTCAATCGAACTGCTTGATTTTTCGTAGGCCATGTGACCTTCGTTAGCTCTTCAAAGCTCTTTCTTATGTAATGCACCAATGCGTTGTTTTTCATTTTATTGGTAAGTTAAAAACCCCTCGTCGCCAACCAAATATAACACCCCAACTCCGAAAAAAGCAAGAAAAAGTGAAAATCCACCCCGAGCCCATCCCAAATCCGCTTCAAGCCGTTGCTAAAAACACGAAAAAATGGTAAAATATATCAGATTTAAGCCCTGTTCAAAAACAAAAAATGAAAACAAAAATACTAAAACTTCTTCGAACAATTGGGGAATTTGCGGCTATGATGGCGGTCATCGCGATCGTGATCAAAATAGGACAATTTATCGATCCGGTTTTTGCGGCAGACCAATCAGCATTGCCGATTAGCGACAAAGCAAAAGAAGTATACAAATCGGGTTCGATCCCGGTGCCACCAGAGAAGTCGGGACAAGTCATATTGAAAGATCTGGTTCTCGGCGGTTTGGCATATGCAAAAGTGATTATTGGAGTAGTGGGGATTCTGTACATTACCATTCTCGGGTACAAACTCGTGCAAGCATCGGGTGACGAAGAGGAAATTACAAAGGCAAAAAGAGGTCTTATCTATACGCTTATCGCATTTATAATGGTGAGCATGTCCGAAGATATCGGGAAAATTTTTGATATGGAGAGACAAACATTGTTGTCGAGTCCGCAGGACATACTGAACAGAGTGAGGCTCTTTGATAAGCAAGTGGAGATATTTATGACTTTTGTGAAATACGTGATTGGTGCATTTGCGGCGATTATGGTGGTTCAGGCGGGAGTGAAATTGATTACGGCAGGTGGTGAGGAAGAAGAAGTTTCCAAAAACAAGAAAAATATTATGTACAGCGCGGGAGGGTTGATAATAATTTATGTGGGAGAAATTTTTATAACAAAAGTATTCTACAAAATAGACAAAAATGTTTATACGGGAATTACCGGAGTTCATCCTGCGATAGACGCAAAAGAAGGTGTCGCCCAGATAGCGGGAATCACCAACTTTGTAATGGCTTTTGCGGGACCTGTCGCGGTATTGATGCTGATAGCGGGAGCGATAATGTACGCGACTGCCGGAGGAGAAGAGGAAAAAATGAACGAAGCAAAAAGATTAATTGTAGCTACAATAGCCGGAATTATCATAATTTACGGCGCATTCGCAGTGGTGAGTACCATAATTGCGAGCAAACTGACTGAAGTCGGTGCAATTCTAAACACATAAAACGCGACAGCAAAATGAAAAAAAGAATTATAAAAATAGCGAAACAGGCGGTGGTCATCATCGCATTAATGACATTGGGTCTTACGCTCTATGCAAACTATGTCGCTATGGCCGACCAGGTCAGTATTGTCACCCCACTTGAAGTACTCAAAGAAGTGGGAGAGGGAACAGGACAACAAAGCTTTACAACGGGACAGCACCCGGATGCGCCACCGGACTACGTCCAGCCGGGCATAGGGACGGCGACAAGCCCAATCTATTTCGCAATAGACATGTTCCGATACATAGTGAGTGGGCTCGCTCTCATCATAATAGTGGTTCAAGCCATCAAGCTCGTTTCCACCGCAAACGATGAAGAAGCCGGGAAGGCAAAGACGACATTGATAGTTGGTACAATCGGTCTATTGATAATCCAAGTGGCCGATGCCGCCGTAAAGAAAATGTTCTTTGGTGAGCAGGGGGAGGCTTTTGAGGATATCTCCACGACAGAGCTGTACGCTGAGGAAACTACCAGATATTTGAGGGGCATAATCGGTCTTGTAGAAATATTTATTGGGGCGGCCGCGGTATTAATAATAGTTATCCGAGGTATTCTCGTTGTCACAAGCGCGGGTGACGAAGAAGCGATCACGAAGGCAAAAAAACATATTATTTACGCGATCATAGGTATTGCTGTAGTGATTCTTTCTGAAGTTGTGGTTCGTGGAGTTATTTTCCCGGAAGCGGGAAAAGCACTGCCGGACGTACAGGCCGGTCGATTTATTCTCATAAATATTATCAATTATCTGTCGGGATTTGTGGCGATACTGGCGTTTGTCGGATTATTCTATGGTGGATATAGATATGTAGTAAGTGCCGGAGACGAAGAAATGAACGAAAAAATTAAAAAATTAATTGTCGGTGCGCTCATAGCTTTGGTGTTATCACTGGGAGCGTTCGCACTGGTAAATACTGTTCTTGATATTCCTGCAACCTCAGAAGACGAGTTAGGTTTGCAAGAATGACATAAGAAATCTATAATCTCACTTGAAAAATGTCATCTATGAAAAATATAAAAAGAGTTCTCTCATTAATTATCATCGTTTCGATTTTTGCACTCATCCCTGCAACCGCTTTGGCAAAGGTAACGGCGGGAGATGTAGGTCAATTTTTTGGTGAAATGTTCTCCACAGGTGACGATAGCGTTTCATTCACCGACTACGAGAATGTATCTGTAAGTCTGGACGAAGAAGGTTTCGCGGAAGAATTGACAGCTTCAACAGATCTAAAAGATTTTATAATTACAATAGTGAACTGGGCCCTAACATTCTTAGGACTTATTTCAGTATTGGTAATTATCTATGGAGGTTTCATGTATGTAACCTCAGGAGGTGAAGAGGAAAAAACTCAAACAGGTAAAAAAGCGATTACATACGCAGTAATAGGTATTCTGATAATTTTGGGATCTTTCGCGTTTGTTAATACAATTATCAAAGGAGCAACAGGCGGACAAGAAGGAGTCGGAACGACAGGCGCGGCATTCGCAGGAGGCGGATTCAATGCATCCTCATCCGAAGTAAAAGCTCTCGCAGACGAACTGTTTAACGGATATATATTCCTGGAACAAGCAACGGAAGATCTGAGAAATATAAATAATGACGCGGAAAAAGACTCATTACTTCCAGGAAATTTTCCATCAAAAGCGGACGTGATGAAATTCCTAAACAGCGTCGAAGAAAAACTTAGAAATATCGAAAACAATAGCGAACAATTCTCCAGTACTTCAGTTGCGGTCCGTGAGCTACTCAGAGAAGTAGATAGAATGATGCTGGACGTAATAAATGGTTTGCCGGATACAGAAACATATTTGAAAATAAATAGTGATAATACAGATGAAATTTGTCCCTCAACAAAAGAGGCAATATCAGATCAGGAAGGTTTCGGTCAAGGATTCCTTCAAGAATTCGAGAGTATGTCATGGGACGAGGCATGTGTACATGCAGGCTATGACGTCTATTACACACCTGGACTTTACGGAGAATGGAGCACTATTAGCGGATATTTCGTGACAAATTCTCCTGCCGACCCTATATATACAGATAGTAATGACGACCTTTATACATTGGTCCTTGATCCACTCTCAAAAGATTACGGAGTTACGTTGGTACGAATACTCTCAAGGCTACAAGAGCTCTACAACGAACTATCTGTAATTGAGGCAATCAATCAAGGAAAGGGAGCGGAATACTTCCAAGCAATGCAAAATCAATACGGTTTTGATTCAAGAATTACAGATTCGAAAGACGTAGAAACTATTGATTTACGAGATTTGTTAAATTCATATGCCGACGGTGGATTACTGGACAAGGTTGCCGATTGGGATATTGATGCGGATACAGACATGGCCGGTCAACATCTTATTGCCGGTTTGGAGGCGCATGCGGCCTTCTACGGAATCCTAACCGAACTTCAATACGTCCAAGCAAAGCTCTCAGCAAATGTGAGTGAGGGGACTTCACCATTAACAGTAATTTTCGACACAACGGGAACGCTCGACCCTGCGGGAGGAAGCATCCAAGGTGGCAACATTTATTGGGACATTGGAGGTGTAAAAACCACAGACGAATTGTTTGCACAATTAAGCACTGACAGTGCGGACAATATCATTACGGACGACGCGGTAACATGTTCCAGATCTACAGACATTATCAGCCCGGAAGGTGAACCGACAACCGAAGAAGGATTAATAGGAACCACAGCAAAACGATGTGTATTCCACGTCCCGGGAACTTATTCCGCGGCTATCAAAATAAATTCAAACGCGCCAAACCAATTCGCTCCGGGTATCAGCATATTGGTAATAAAAGTAAAACCGCCAAAAACCCAAATCGAACTAAAAGGTGGAATAGGTGAGGGCATGGCTGACGAACAAGTCATCATGCACTACGAAGACGAAATCCTTCTCATCGACAAACGAGAAGTAAACTTCACCCTGGGCAAAGCTAGCGAAGGAGACGGTGTATGTCTCGACGCAACAGGAACCCAAGCAAATAGATACCAATGGGACTTCGGAAATGGAATAAAAAGCGATTTCTCAGTTGGAGCTCTAAAAGAGTGTGCCAGATATATAGAAGCGGGAAGCTATGAAGTTACTCTCGAAGTTGCAAACGACCTCGGGGACATTGATAAAAAAATATTCACAATAAAAATATCTTCAATCGCCGCAAGACTAAACGCAACTCCGGCGACTGACGCATTCATAGGCGAAGCCGTGACCTTCGACGCAAGCGGTGCAGTTTCAGACCTCGGAGCAATCAAAAACTACGAATGGACAATCGAAATCGACGAGGACGCAAGCAGCAAACTTTCATCAGAAATTATTAATGATATCCAAGACTACTACGAAGATTTCAACTCAAGCAACAGTGGCGCAAACCTAGTAAAAATCGACCACGAATTCCCATTCCCGGGAGTATACAAAGTAAAAGTTGAAGTAACCGACGAGTCCGGACAAAAAGACGCGGAAGAAATCAAATTCATAGTAAATTCAAAAGCTCCTGTAGCTGTTTTCGACCACGAAACGCCAAAAACCAACCAGCCGGGAACGATTTATTTCCACGGAAGCAAAAGTTATGATCCGGACAACGACGACGACAGAATGTCATTCAAATGGTCAATCGAACCGGATTCAGATGGCGGGAAAACATGGGAATGTATTGCTGATGGATGCGGTGATCTCGAAGAATTCGACGACCCGGACCCCATCATCAAATTCAAAGAAAAAGGAGACTACGAAGTCACACTCCTCGTAGAATCTTACGGAGAAACCAGCGAAACAAAAAAAACAATTGAAGTTGATAATATATTGGATGTGCAATGGGACGAAGACCAACAAACAACCGCTCAACTCGATGAAGACGCCACAGCTCAAGTAAAATTCACCCTTGTCAGTGAAGAAGCGATTGAATACGAAATAGACTTCGGAGACGGGGAAGTGACCTCCGGAGAATTTCCTTCAAACAAAAACAAAGCAGATATTACTCACACATATGCCAAATCAGGAACATTCACAGTTGTCGCAAAAGTTTACGACGAAGATTACAACGACAATTCAGTCAAAAGAAGGATTTTCATCGGTGACGGAGTGAGTCCAATCGCAAAGGTTGGGCTGAGCATCAACGGCGTGAAGTACGCAGACCTTTCCGAACCGATTGAAATTACACGACAAGATGTCCTAACTCTGGACGCTTCCGAATCTATAAACAAAGACGGAACTCCAAAAGATTTAGGATTTAGCTGGGATTACGGAAGTGGCAAAAGCGCAAGCAAATCATTCACACATTCGTATGACGATATAGGATTTTATACAATCCAACTGGAAGTCTTTGACAAAGAAGATCCATCTCACAAAAGCTCAGATGTGGTCCAATTGAACATTGTGGCAAAACCACCGACATTCTCATCAATCCAGGCGGTACCTGATTCCAGGAACCCTGAGCTCATTACTCCTGTAAACGTGAAAATGTCTTTGTACAACGCAAAAGACGAAGACGGAGACATTGTCCAATACAAATGGTGGTATTTTGACCTGAACGATCCGGATGAACGACTCGGAATCCAAATTACAGAAAATCCATTCGCCCAAATAACCATTGGAACACTCGGAAAAGA